>JALSHF010000046.1 GCA_026982375.1 Emcibacter sp.
CCCATCAAATGACGCTCTATCAAGGCAACCTTTGCCCCAAGCCCCGCCGCCCCGGCCGCCGCCACAAGGCCGGCTGGCCCCGCGCCAATCACGACCAGATTATAGCGTTCAAGGGGGTCTGGATTTCCCCAGTCCGCCGGATGGAGTTTTTCCACCAGTTCCTGATTATATTGATCATCGGGATAAACAACGACACTCATGAACTGGCCTCGTTATTTTCTGGTTTTTCTGGCTTATCCTGAGTTTCAGGCACGGCCTTGGCCAGAGCGCGGCGGGCAAGATACGTCACATAGGCCGTCACGATTACCGTCACACCAAAGCCAATCCAGATGAAATAATTCTGGGCGTCCGCTGCGCCTTGCCCCGGGGCCGAGGCAAGCTCTGTCACGCTGGTGACCAATGATCCAAGATAGGTATAAAGAAACGTCGCCGGCAGCATACCGATGAAAGAGGCCAGAATAAAACTGGTGGCCTTCACCCCCGTCAGGCCCAAGGCATAATTCAAGAAAACATAAGGGAAAATTGGCGACAGGCGCATCAAAGTGACAATTTTAAATCCCTCTTCCCCCACGGCCTTATCCACAACGTCAAACCGCGCATTGCCCTGAATTTTTTTCTCAACCCAGGGCCGAAGCCGTCCACGCGCAAGGCTGAAGGCGACAAAAGCCGCAGCGACACTGACCGGAGACACCAGAAGCGTGCCCCAAAAAGGTCCATATAGAAATCCCGCGCCCAACGTCAGGATAGATCCCGGAATGAGCATCACCGCCGCAACAATATAAATGATGGCATATATGGCAACGCCCCACGCCCCGCTTGCCTTAACCCACATGATCAGGCTTTGCATCCATTCATGAACCGGCCAGAAAATGCTCGCCGCGATTAGTGCGGCAACAATTATGGCAATTTTTATAAAACCCTTCATCAATCCTGCTTTCTATCATTATGCCTGAATTGACTAGCATATATATTTCGAAGGATGCAGTAAAACTTTCGTGATGATTTCTAGCAACAGGGATCTGCCGCTTGTGATGGCGCCGCCCCGTCAAAAGGCAGGATCGTGCCGCAGCCCTCGAAAATACCAAAATGCCGGGAAAAATCACCGATAAACTGAAAATGTGCCTTAAAGCGGGTATCCTGAAGCATCGCCCATGTGTTGCCGCAAACCGGAAAAACCCGCCCTGTTGCAATGGTATGATGCTTATCCAGAATGAAGGCGAGCGGACTGTCCGGAATCGTTCCCTGATATATGACGGCCTGGCCATAATCTTCGCAGGCGGGTTCCAGATTTTTCAATTTAAACAAGCGGTATGTCGCCGAAAAGAAACGCAAATTTCCAACCTGCGCCGATAATACGGGATCCGTAACCTCCAGCGGTCGATCCTCCACAAGGCGCGGATCGGCAAAGCCATTTTGCTTGCTTAAGGCAATAAAATCATTCCAGTATAAAGCCCCGCCCAGACATTCACCGTAAAGCACCGGATCATTTTTCACGGCATCAGGCACGCGCCTGTCCGCATAAACATCGGAAAAATAAAACTCGCCGCCCGGCTTGAGCAGCCGCCTAATTCCCTTGAGAACCGCTTGCTTGTCCGGCGACAGATTGATCACACAATTGGAGACAATCACATCAAAACTTTCCGGCTCAAGATCCAGCTCATCCAGCTTTTCAATATAGCCCTTTAAAAAACGGACATTGTCATAGCCAAATGCGTCAACATGAAATTGTCGATGCGCCTCGGCAATGGCCAATTGTTCATCAGTCATATCCACGCCAACGACCTCGCCGGTTGGGCCGACCAATTGCGCCAAGGCGTAAACATCCCGGCCCGAACCACTGCCCAAATCCAAAACGCGGCAGCCTTCGAGCAAGGGCGGGCAAACCAGACCGCAGCCATAATAACGCGACAATACTTCCGGGTGAATATTCTTTAACAAGCCTTTCAGCCAATTCGGCACGCTTGATGCATCACAGCAGGCATCGGTTTTCAGGTCACTTGTACTCTGTAGCTGACGACCATAATAATCTTGAACAGTTTCATACATATATATATTTCTCGCAGTCATAATTTACGTCACCAATATTATATATATTACTGCCGCATGTTTAATATAAACATTTTCGTGATAATTGGCCGGCCTCCCCGCAACGACCTGTAAGGCCGCCCAATATCAGAGCCATCGCTGATCATAATGGCCAGTTAACGCCATAGCAATACAGTCTGCCCCCACATCATATTTACGCGACTATCTCATTTTCAATCTGAAACATAAGCCGCGGCCTAACCGCCAATATTCTCGGCGAATTGTCCTTTGGGGCGATATTGATGTAAATAGCTGGGCAAAACAGCCCCGAGCAAAGTTGGCGATATGCCCAAATCGGGCAAACCCAGCGCATCTGGCTGAACCACATTATCTGTTTTCAGCATTTTAAGCTGATCACGGGTAATCGGGGGATTGGGCAAGAGACCAAGGAAAAACACGATATAGGGCGCAATAAAATCCGGCACATCAATAAAACAAGGCTTTCGCATGGCTTCTTGCGCGGCAAGCTTCATCATATCACGCAGGCTATATATATCCGCGCCGCCAAGTTCATATGTCTCGCCCTGCATTGCTTTGTCGGCCAAGGCCTTGATCATCACCTCGGCCACATCCCCCACATAAACGGGCTGAAATTTGGTGTCGCCGGAAAATACCGGCAGTATTGGCAGGCTCGCGGCCTGCGCAAAACGATTGAACAGGCCGTCCCCGGCGCCAAAAATAACGCTTGGGCGAATAATCGTTGCTTGCGGGAAGGCTTGTTTGACGGCCTTCTCTCCTCGGGCTTTGCTTATGGCATATAATGCCTCAGAGCGTTCATCGGCCCCGATAGCAGACATATGGATAAGTGTTTCAACCCCAAGATCGGCACAGGTTCGCGCCACAGTTTCGGCGCCCTTTGCATGAATATCGTTAAATTTTTGCGCGCCGGTTTCTGATAAAATACCCACAAGATTAATCACCGCATCGGCACCTTGAATGGCGGCACGAACGGAATTTTCATCCCGAAGGTTGGCCTGAACCACCTGTATTTGGCCAACGTCACCAAGAGGTTTGACATGCATGGCCGAATTAGGCCGCCGCACCGCAACCCGGATGCGCCCGCCGGATTTTGCCAGATGCTCGACCAATGTTGTTCCAACAAAGCCCGCACCACCAAAAATCGTCACCAACCGCTGTGCCATAAAATCCTCCAGAAAAGCTATATATCATCACTGCCTTTTTATCTTTCTCCTTAAGGTTAGTCCAGCCTATTCTATATATTTCATTTTCAGGCCTAGGGTTCATGGGCAATAATGACTTTGCCCTTGACTTTCCTTTTGCGTGACCGTAATCACTACAGACCAAATACATCACCCCTCTGGGCCCAGATGGCGGAATTGGTAGACGCGCTAGCTTCAGGTGCTAGTGTCTGTATAGACGTGGAGGTTCGAGTCCTCTTCTGGGCACCAAACATTCTTAGTTGTTGAAATCATTGAGGAAGCAGTACGAAGGCTTAAAGTTCTTGAAGCCTTAAAGCCCTGTGAGGTAAACTCAGGGTGCGATTATGGATGGTCTCATACTGATATCAGACCACCCACAAAGCTCACCCGAACAATATTATCTGGATTTTTTCCGGCGGTATAGTCCCATAAGCATCAGAGACAGCCCCATAAGGGCAAAGGGTGCCGGTTCCGGGATTTGACCAATGAAAACCCGAATTTCCGTATAGCCAGCAGTCTGGCCCTGACCATCAAAGGCCGTCAGGAAAATATCATAAGTGCCATTTATAGTAGGATCATAGCTAAGCAATGGGTGAAAAGGGAAAAACGCGTGCCGCCAGGACTGTTGCAGCACATTATTCGCATCAATCAAGGCCTGATATTCAGCGGACGTTGTGGCTTCTGCGCCGCCGCCATTGGCTGTGCTGTTATCCCCGATGCTATGATCCGCGAATGGTGTCGTAATCGGATCAAATGTCAGAAAATCAGTTCCCGTACCCGGATCGAAATCTATGCCGAGGAGGTAAGTGAAATCGCTGATTTTTTGGCCCGTCGTACCATCATAGTCCGTATTCACAGTCCAGTCGAAATTCCATCTGGGATTTGCCTCGGCAAGGGAATAGCTATAGGTTCCGTCTCCGTTACTGTTTGTTGTGCCGACAAAGGGTATTTTCGCCCGCAAGCCAAGCTCTATACCGGCGTTTCGGTCAACGGTAAAAGCACCATTGGCATTACCGGTTCCGAAAATCACATCGGGGGTAACATTTTGGTCGTATAAAAGCGTGGTGGCAGAGGCCGGCGTACTTAATGCCGCTAAAATCGTTGCGGCCCCTATGCATATGCCTTTTAATGATGATATTTTAATCATATTATTTCCTACTATATTACCAAAAGTTTTTACCTGATGGTATATTTTGCGGTACACTTCATTCTTCGGGTGGTACGGCTCTTCCCTTTTTATAGATTGTTGGCACTTTAATAGATTGCTGATACACATGCAAAAACCGTGCCTGCACATATAATCTTACGCATATCAATAGCTTGGCGAACATATTGGAGACGGATAAACCAAAAAGTGTAAAATATCCTGACACATTTCACCTAAAGCATGCCCAAAAACTGCCTAATATACTGATATATAAGAATATACTATATCTTTAAAACTGTAAAATATCCTGACACCTCGCGGATATCTATTATACAGGTTGAAAATAATCTTCCCTTGAACGCAGATGCTTTATGTGAATTTATCACCAGAGTGCCGGATCGCTTGACAGCATATGATGAAGGCTCTAATATATCCACTGGATACATAGAATATTGGTGTTTAAATTGACCTTTTACGACATGATACGTGATCAGATTTCAGCGAATGTGCCCTTTGCCAAACATGCGGGGATAACGCTGACAGAGCTTACCGACGGCGGCGGCAGCGCAGAACTTGGTGAACAGGCAGAGACACAAAACCACATTGGTTCGCAACATGCGGGGGCTTTATTCACCCTTGGCGAGACCGCTTCCGGCGCGGCTATGGCGGGCTGTTTTGCACCAATATTGCTATCGGTTCGTCCGGTTGCCGCCAAGGCAAGCATTAAATATCTCAAGATCGCCAAGGGCCCGATCTATGCGAAAGCCGTTACATCCCGCAGCAGTAAGGATCTGCAGGCGGAGCTTGAGGCCAACGGCCATACATTGTTTACTGTCGATGTGAGCCTGAACGACCAGAGCGGGCGGGTCGTGGCGGAAATGGTTGTTGACTGGCATGTCTCGAAGGCGACATAGCCCCGGATGCCACGCAAAGCCTACCATCATGGTGATCTGCCTGAACAAGCCCTTTATGTGGCCCGCGCCCTGATCGAAGAATTTGGCGTTGATCATACCAGTTTGCGTGCGGTTGCGGGCAAGATCGGCACGACCCACCGCGCGCTCTACAATCATTTTGCGGATCGTAATGCTCTGCTTTCTGCCGTTGCCGCCTCTGGTTACCGTGACCTTGCCGCCGCGCTAACTGAGGCAAATAACGCGGCGCAACATATGAAAATCTATGCATGTTTCGCGCTGAAGCACCCGCGCCTTTATGGCCTGATGATGCAGCAAAACTACAAGGCTTTTAAGACCGTTCCGGCATTGCGGCAAGCTGCCGATGCGTTGATACAGGTTTCGCTGGACACACTGGCGGCGAGCCCCGGTTCAGATGACCAGCGCCGCCGCACCGTGATGCGCCACTGGATGTTGGTTCACGGCGGCCTCAGCCTGCATCTGTCCGGCGTACTCAGAACCCGTTCAGACGAGGCTTTCATCACAGAAATGCTCGCCATTGCCGGCTTGTAATATCGCCGCTTAAATACCAGAGTCTGTCCCGTGAATCTGGCCCGTGAATTTGGCCCGTGAATTTGGGCTCAAATTTCAGGTAAGTTTGTTTAAATATTTTTTAAATTGCCTGCCGGCACCAAATTCTTCGTCAAGGGAGAATTTCAATTGACTCATATGAATGCCTTGCGCGTCCATAATCTTTGACAGGGTTTTGCCTTCTGACTCCAAAATGACTTTTTTAACCTGCTTACGGCGGTCATTCTCATAAAATCGAAGGCGCAAGCTTCTCTGATCGCCGCCTTCCTTGCCCTCTTTGCGATTCTGGAGAATATCCCCTGACACATCAAAGACCACTTCATCGGCGGCAAAATCAAGCGGCGGGAACAGGCTTGAAACAATATCCATAACCCCCGCGACCAAGTCATGATCATCGGATAGACTGTCCATAACCAAAGCGGCCATGGCGTGATCAAACTCTTTTTTATATTGGCGCAAAACTTTAACCGCAAATAATGTATTAAGCTTTTCAAATTCCAGATTAATCAGCCTGTTGAAATTCTCATCCTTGGCAAAATAAGCCTCGATATCTTCGGCAGTATCAAACCATTCCTGCCGTGACAGGAGGTCAAACTCATCCCAGAATTTCCGCAATTTTTCTGCTGTCTCCTGAGGGACAAGGCCGTCCATGGGGGTCAGCATTTTCTTTAACATCAGAGCCGGGCAACCGCCTTTGGATTGCAAGAGATTAAACAAAGGCTTGTAAACTTCTGAATTCCAGCAAAAATCAATCAGGAAATGAAGCTTGCGCAGATAAAATAAATCCTGCTCATCCATGCTGGTCGTTGACCGCAGGCTTTCCTCATATTCAAAAGAACGTATTTCTTTTCCATCCGGCGTTTCATATCGTCCCGCATCACCGTGAATCAATCTGAAACGTGTTTTAAAGTCAAATTTCTCGCGGCTCTCGCGGGAATTGGTTTCCGCCCCGGCCAGCAGGCGCATATTATGATTGCAGATTGTATTGACACCAAGCGCCATTAATCTCGCAATGCCCGAAATATGACTTTCCAAAGTTTCCGCTGGCAAGGGCACAATGACATCTGAATAGGTTTTGCTGCCCATAGCCTGAAACTGCGCATGATATTCTTCGTAAGTGTCCAATGATATATTCGAACGCTTAATATTTTTCAGGACTTGTTCGTCCATACTCTGAACGGCCATGACCGGCACCGCCATATCGCCCAGAATTTTGCCAATTTGAAGATTTCTGCCCGTAGTATTTTTCGCCGTCCAAACATGACATTGCTGAGGAAAACCCATCGTATCCTTTACATGACGAATGGCCTTTGCCAAGTCAACATCGCGCTTTAAAATACCAAAATTGGCGTCACAGACGATCCAGTTGATGGCCTGTGACCGTTCCCCGATATAGGCAATTTCCTGTAGAGCCCGCTGATGATCAAAGCGCCGCACAAGATCTTGTGAAGCCATGCCCCACGCACAGAAAGTACAGCTAAACGGGCAGCCGCGATTGGTCTCGAGCATCGGCACCATACCTCGGGCAATGAACTCATCCAGATAGCCTGTCAAATAGGGGGACGGAATATTCTCAATGATCTTTTTAAGGGGGCGCTGCGGCGTGCTGCATAATTTTTCCCCTTCGAGCCAAATCAAATTTCCGGGCAAAGACCCTTTCTTTGCGCCGGCAGCTTGCCGCCATTTAATCAATTCCGCAAAGGGTTCTTCCCCACCAAGAATAATGACAAAATCAAGAAAGCTAAATTCCTTCAGAAAATTTATGCGGGCTTCGTCCTCGTTATCAATATTGGGGCCGCCGGCAACCATAAGGGCATCCGGCAATATTTCACGGATATAAGCGCCGATCTTTTGATTTAAATCGCGGTTCCAGCCATAATTGGCAAAACCGACGACATCCGGCTGATCTTCGCCTATGCGCGACAAAACCTCCGTGGGATTTTTAAATAATGTAACATCAATGTCATCGCCCATTTCCTGTTTCAAATAGGCCTTGATATAGCCAATCCCCAGCGGAACAGTTAAGGAACTGTCCGTCACAGAATATGTATGCGCCAAGTCCAGAAGATATATTTTCAAATCTTATCCCCGTATGGTTCAAACCCGCCCGTCAGAATAAGAGCAATTTCGGCCTGATCCTTTTTTGAGAAACCAATATGTCTCAGGTGGCCAAAATCAAAAACGGGTCTTTTTATCATGGCGGGATATTCTAAAAGAAGATCTATGGCCTGCTTGTCATTCAGGTTGTTTTTTTGATCTTCAGGCAATTTTCGCCATGTGGTGCCCCGCTTGTTCAGCAGAATATCAAGCCCGAGCTCCCCGGCCCAGCCTTCCAGCAAGTCTCTGGTCAGCCCATCCTTACGAAAATCATGGAAACTATGGTCAATATTTTTTTCCCCAAACCATTTCAGGGCTTTTTTTACCGTATCACAGTTTTTTATGCCATAGATAACGACCATATTTATTCCTTGCCATATTTATTCCTTGGCCATATTTATTCCTTGAATGAGACCACTTCTTCGTGGTCTTCCGGGTCGGCGTGAATCAGGACTTCGGCTTCCTTGAATTCGGTCATAATTTCAGCTTCCACATCATCGCAAATACGGTGGGCCTCACTTAGGGAAATTGCGCCGTCCATTTCCATGTGAAACTGAATGAATAAATTAAAGCCTGATTTGCGGGTTTTCATATCATGAACGCCGTGCACTTCGGGATGGGTTTTGATAATATCGATAATTTTTGCCTTATCACGATCATCCATTTCCCGATCCATAAGCATATCAATAGAATTATAGGCGATCTGTTTGACATTATACACCAGATAAAAAGCCACCATAACCCCAATGATCGGATCGGCATAATATAGCTGCATATATCCCCCGAGGAACAATGCTGTCAAAACACCAAAATTCATCAGTATATCACCGGAATAATGCAGATTATCTGCGGCAATGGCAATAGAACCCGTTTTGCGAATCACATAGCGCTGATATCCCACCAAAGCAACGGTCAGGATAATGGCAATGATAATAATGACAATACTTTCATCCGCCTTGACTATGGGTTCGGGATTCATCAGTTTCTTGACCGCCTCCACCATAAGAAACAAGGCGGATAATGACACGACCATGGCCTGAACAAGCCCCGCGATAGCTTCGGCCTTGCCATGGCCAAAACGGTGATCATCATCCGCCGGCACCACCGCAAAACGTATGGCCACCAAATTGACCAGCGAAGCCAGAATATCCATCACGGAATCCAGCAAAGACCCCAGCATGGATACGGCCCCGCTCGAATTATAAGCCCAGCTTTTGATGAGGATCAGGGTGAAAGCAACCGCCACAGCCGCATTGGCCGCCCGCATCATCAGCCGGTTAACCTCTGACCTTTTATTTTCTTTTGTTATCTCAAAACTCATTTTATTACCTCAAAACCCGTCTTGTTATCTCAAATATCAGGGATAAACTTCCCTCATTACCCAGATATTTTTGGCATTTTTTTCATATATATGCCTCATATGAAGCCGGAATTTCCGGTCTTCCCAAAATTCGATGCGGCTGGGAATGATACGAAAGCCGGACCAAAAGGACGGGCGCGGAACCCTGCCAAGGGCATATTTGGCCGCATATTTGGCAATGGCGGCTTCAAATTCGAAATGGCCTTCCATGGGCTGACTTTGTTTCGATGCCCATGCCCCGATCTGGCTGTCGCGCGCGCGGGTGGCAAAATAGGCATCGGCTTCCTCCGCGCTGACCGGGACAACGGCCCCTTCAACTCTTATCTGCCTCTTTTGTGATTTCCAATGAAAGCATAAGGCGGCAAAAGGGTTTTCAGCAAGTTCATGGCTCTTTCGGCTCTCCAGATTGGTGTAAAATGCAAAGCCGCGATCATCCACCGCTTTCAACAGCACCATCCTCACAGAGGGCCGGCCCCGCGCGTCTGCCGTGGCAAGGGCAACAGCCTCCCCCAGATCTTCCGCCTGTCCGGCTTTTTCAAACCATTTCTTGAATAAGTCGATAGGGTCTGTCACTCAGCACCTCTTTAAATATGCGCATACGCCATAAAATTGCCAAAATCATCATTAGAATATGTAATATAAATGATATATAATAGCAAAAAGAGCCGAATACAATCTATTGAATCGCCAAATATAATCTATTGAATCGAAAGGGATTTAAATGACAGTCAACAGTTCCCCCCGCCGCAAGGCCATGATCACGGCCTCATTGGTTATCGCATTTTCCATGACGTTGGCCTCTTGTACAAAGCAGGAAAGCGGAACCCTTCTTGGGGCCATTGGCGGCGCCGTTGTCGGGTCTGCCATTGGCGGCAAGGGCGGCGGCACAGGCAAGGTCATTGCCGTTGCCGCAGGAACATTGGCCGGCGCCTATATCGGCAGTGAAATTGGCAAGTCTCTGGACCGGGCTGACCGGCAGGCCATGCGGGAGAAAACACAATATTCTCTGGAAAATACCCCGTCCGGCGAAGCAACAACCTGGTATAACCCCGACAGCGGGAATTCCGGCAGCATTACACCGCAGCCCGCCTATAGCAACAAGGCAAATGAATATTGCAGAGAGTATCAACAAACCGTGACCGTCGGCGGAAAAACCGAAACCGCATATGGAACAGCCTGCCGTCAGGAAGATGGTACTTGGAAAATCATCAATCAATGACTACATTAGGGTCAGGAATAATAACGTAAGTTGAATTGATATTATGAAAGACCCCTACAGCGTATTGGGCGTACCCAAATCGTCCACCGATGCGGAACTTAAAAAAACCTATCGCACCTTGGCTAAAAAGCTGCATCCCGATATAAATTCGGGCGATGAAAAAATTGCCGAGCGTTTCAAGGAAGTCTCGGCGGCCTATGCGCTTCTGCGGGATAAAGATTTGCGCGCCAGATATGATCGCGGAGAAATTAATGCCGACGGGTCTGAAAAAGGCTTCGCTGGCGGCGGTTTCAATCCACGTTCCGGTGGCATGGGCGGAATGGACGGCATGGGCGGGGGCCGTTTTGGCGATGGCTTTGACCCCGAAGAAATATTTGCGTCCATATTTGGCGGCGCGCGCGGGGGCCGCCAAAGGCGTCCGCAAAAGGGGCAGGATATTGCCTACCGGTTAAAGATTGATTTTCTGGATGCCGTGAAAGGCGGCAAAAAACCCATAACCCTTGCCAACAACAAAAGCCTCAATGTCACCATTCCGGAAAATGTCAAAGAGGGTCAAAAAATTCGTCTTAAAGGACAGGGCGAAGACGGCATAAACGGCGGCCCGCCCGGGGATGCCATCATTGAAATTTCCATCAACAAACATGCTTTCTTCCGCTGCGAAGGAAATGACATTCATCTGGATTTACCCATTACCCTGCAAGAAGCTGTCCTCGGGGAAAAAGTCAATATACCGACCATTGATGGCAAGGTCGCCATGACCATTCCCAAAGGGTCAAGCTCTGGACGCGTGTTGCGCCTGAAAGGCAAAGGAGCCACAGACCCAAAAAGCAAAAAGCGCGGCGATCAATATGTGAAATTGCAAATCATGCTGCCGGATGAGCCGGACGAAGCTCTGGAAAAACTCATTAAAAAATGGGCAAAAGACAACCAGAATCAAAATGTCAGATCACATATGGCCTGAAGGCATGCATATATATGAAAGAAAAATTCAAAGATCTTCGTTTTCTATTGGACGCCTTGAAGAATTTTGCCAAGCATGACGGTATGGTGATGGCGGGGCATCTGGCCTTTCTGACCATGCTCGCACTCTTTCCTTTCATTATTTTTCTGGTGTCCCTGGCCGGATTTTTTGGCCAGTCGGATGCCGGCGCGCAGGCTTTGGTGCAATTATTTGAACATATCCCCGAAGATGTGGGCAATGTATTGCATGGCCCCATCGAGAAAATGATCCAAACCACCGACAAAAGCATCATGACCTTCAGTATTCTGGGGGCCATGTGGATTTCCTCCTCGGCCATAGATGCCGCAAGACTGGCGATCGTGCGCGCCTTTGGAACGGTGAGCCGCCGGTCATATATTCGCCGCCGCGCAGAAGGCCTGATGCTGGTCATTCTTTCCGCCAGCAGTATTATCATTGGCATGACCATATTGGTGCTGGGGCCTGTGGCCTGGAATATCCTGATCAGCTATATTCCGCTCGAAGCCGACTGGAAACTGATTTGGAATCTGGTGCGTATGTCCGTCAGCATCAGCCTGATATTTGGCGCATTATGCCTGTCATATTATATTTTAAAGCCGCGAAAGCTTGGACAGCGCTCCCCTGTGATGGCGGGCGCTTTTACGGCGCTTTCCCTCTGGATGATCATCGGCGGCGGCTTTTCCATATATTTGAAATATTTCGGCAATTACGATGTCACCTACGGCAGTCTGGCCGGGGCTATTATCGCCTTGATGTTTTTTTACTTTATCGGCGCATCTTATATTCTGGGGGCAGAAGTAAATGCGGCACTTTATCACCAACGGTCAAAAAAAACAGCTGAAAAGAATCCGGCTATTTGAATCTCATATAAAAATGTGTAGAATTAGCCGAATATATATTTAGCCATATATATGACGTAAATAAAACCAATAAATGAGACATAAACTCAGAGGAAAACCAATGACACAGAATAATGGCCTTCTTGCCGGAAAACGCGGCATCATCATGGGTGTGGCAAATAATCGTTCCATTGCCTGGGGCATCGCCCGCAAGGCCTCAGAACAGGGCGCGGAACTCGCCTTCACCTTTCAGGGTGATGCCCTGGAAAGGCGTGTGCGCCCGCTTGCGGAATCCATTGGGTCTGACATTATTCTGCCCTGTGATGTAACCGACGGCGATTCCATAGATGCTGTTTTTGCGCAGCTGGAAGAACATTGGGGCAAAATTGATTTTCTGGTTCATGCCATTGCCTATTCCGATAAAAATGAGCTGACCGGACGCTATGTGGATACCACGCCCGAAAATTTCGCCATGAGCCTGAATATCTCCTGTTATTCCTTCACCGCCGTGGCCCAGCGCGCGGAAAAATTGATGACGGACGGCGGCAGCATGATCACGCTCAGCTATTACGGCGCGGAAAAAGTCATTCCCCATTATAATGTCATGGGCGTGGCCAAGGCCGCGCTCGAAGCCAGCGTTAAATATCTGGCTCGTGACTTGGGGCCAAAGAATATTCGTATCAACAGCCTGTCTGCCGGCCCCATTAAAACGCTGGCGTCTGCGGGCATCGGTGATTTTCGCTATATTTTAAAGTGGAATGAATTTAATTCACCGCTTGGCCGTAATGTGACCACCGATGAAGTGGGCAACAGCGCCGTGTATCTGTTAAGCGATTTATCCAGCGGGGTTACCGGTGAAAATCACCATGTGGATAGCGGTTATCATGTTATGGGGATGAAACGGGAAGATGCGCCGGATTTAAGTCTCGTCTAGAAGATAACCCCGCTTAAAAAAGATACAAACAAGAAAGCAAGACTATGTCATATAACAGCTTCGGCCATATCTTTCGGGTGACAACCTGGGGGGAAAGCCACGGGCCGGCCATTGGCTGCGTTATTGATGGTGTGCCAAGTATGCTGCCCATTGATGAAGCTGAAATTCAGCATTTTCTGGACAAAAGAAAACCCGGGCAAAATCGTTTCATGACGCAGCGGCAAGAGGCCGATCAAGTCAAAATCCTGTCCGGCATTTTTGAAGGGGTAACCACAGGCACGCCCGTCAGCCTGTTGATTGAAAATACCGACCAAAGATCAAAAGATTACGGCGACATCAAAGATAAATTCCGGCCCGGCCATGCGGATTTCACCTATATGGAAAAATATGGCATTCGGGATTATCGGGGCGGCGGCAGGTCATCGGCCCGCGAGACCGCCTGCCGGGTTGCGGCCGGAGCCTTGGCCCGAAAAATTCTGGGTGTCAGCATTCAGGTCAGAGGGGCGTTGGTTCAAATTGGTGACCATGAAATAAACCGGGACAATTGGGATTGGGACGAAGTGGATAACAATCCTTTTTGGTGCCCTGATAAAGAAATGGTGCCCGTCTGGGAAAAATATCTGGACGACATCCGCAAAAAAGGCAGCTCCATCGGGGCCGTGATCGAAGTTCATGGCACCGGCGTTCCCGCCGGCATAGGCGCGCCGGTCTATGCCAAACTGGACAGCGATCTTGCCGCCGCCATGATGAGTATCAATGCGGTAAAAGGCGTTGAAATCGGTGAAGGCTTTAATGCGGCCCGCCTGACCGGCGAAGAAAACGCCGATGAAATGTATAGGGATGAAGACGGCAACCCGGCCATTCGAACCAATCATGCCGGCGGAATATTGGGCGGGATCAGTTCCGGCAAGGAAATTATCTGCCGTTTTGCGGTCAAACCAACCTCATCCATCCTCACCCCCCGAAAAACCGTGGACAGACATGGCAAAGAAACAGAAATCATCACCAAGGGCCGCCATGACCCCTGCGTCGGCATTCGCGCCGTCCCCGTCGGCGAAGCCATGATGGCCTGCGTCCTCGCCGATCATATCCTGCTGCATAGGGCGCAGCAGGGGTAAAAGCCTACTTCAAACTATCAACATATATCAGGATAGAGTGGATGCGGTGAGTGTCTTCGATTTGGGTGCGGTCACCGCCGTAGCGGATGACATTTTCCTGTTTGGTGCGCCAAAGATCAACATAGTCTTTTTTCTCATGACTGAAGGGTTTGCTTTCTGGTGGGCTGTCCAGATTTATTTCCGGTTGAAAGCTTAAATTTATATGATCATCATAGCTGATGGCACCGGCATTATAGAGCTGGCTGCTCAAGGAAATAATGTCGCGGGGGGACGCATTTCTAACGTCAATATTCCGGGCAACTTTTTGCCAGACATTCGATATAGAAACATTGTCCACAGCGGCGGATGCCTCTTGAGGCTTTACGGCATTATTTTTGTCTGGGTCTGACTTTTTGTTATTCACCTTTTCCCGCTCTGCCTGATTGAGATGATCTTGACGAAAAAGCCCTTCTGTACCAACTTGCATTTTATTAATATTCATTACGCCTCTTTCACGGTATGTTTTTATTTGCCTTGCTGCCTTACTACTCAGCAAATAACATGCCAATATTCTCCTTTCAAAAATTGGCTGAATTCTGCGATCATAGGTTAACGCATTATTAACAAACGAATATTTACGTTTTGTTAACTATGAATTTAGGGTATTTTTTGCCCTGATGAGAGTATATTGCCTATTGCCTTAAGGGGGCATGAATAACTATGAAGAATTTTATGTTGTTTGGGGGATTTTCTATTTTTTTAACCGATAGATTTAAGGAAAATTTTACCGGTTAAAACGGGCCACAAGTTCAAGATGCGGTGAATAGAGGAACTGGTCCACAGGCAATATGTCGCCCATGACAAAACCCCCGTCAACCAGCGCCCGCGCATCCCGCGCAAAGGTTGCCGGATTGCAGGAAATCATCACGAGTTTTTCAAGGGAGGAATTGATAATTTCCCCAATCTGATCCCTTGCGCCGGCCCTTGGCGGGTCAAGCACAACCGCATCATATTTTTTTAATTCATGGGGCAATAAAGGCCGCAGAAATAAATCTCTGACCTCTGTGGTTAAAGCGCGAATTTTTCCCATTTGACGGCTGCTGTTTTTCAAGGCCGTGATCATGGCCAGATTACCATCCACCGCATGAACCGCGTGATCTGCGATCAGGGCCATGGTGAAAGTACCGCAGCCTGAAAAAATATCAACCAGCTTATCCGCGCCTTCCAGCGCATCCAGCATATATTCTGTCAAAGCCGCCTCGCCCTGCCTGGTCGCTTGCAGGAAGGCGCCCGGCGGCAGAAAAACCTGCCGGCCCGCAAAGATGACATAGGGTTTCTGCCGCTCGCACAGAATTTCATGGGAGGGGTTTTTCAGCTTGCTGTCCAGCCAGCAAATCCGCGCGATATCCTCTGCCTCGGCAAAAGCCGCAATATCCATACGCAGATCAAGATCAGGCTCGCCCGCCGTTTCCATAATCACATCAAGGCCGTTATCCGCCAGATTAATATGCAGTTTCATTTTTTGACGTTTTTTTAACTGACCACCCAAAAATTTCCTTAGCGGGGTCAAAAATTCCGTGATTTCAGAGGCCATCACCGGACATTCCGTAACCGTAATAATCACATGGCTCCCCCGTTCGGCAAAACCCAGCAAGGCCTTGCCGTTGCCCTGGCCCATCACCGCAAGGCTCGCGCGGCGGCGGCTGCCTTTAGGACTTATTCTAGCGGGCAATATATTAATATTTTCAAACCCCCGATGGCCCATGGCGCTGGTGATCTGTTGCTGTTTCCAGCGGGTATAATAATCCGGGGAAACATGCTGCAGGGAGCAGCCGCCGCAACGGCCAAAATGCTTGCAGATTGGCACGAAGCGATCCGCAGACGGGCTGTGAATATGCGTGATACGCCCCTGCTTGCCGGAAAGCTTGATATCGACGTCATCACCATCCACGGAAAAGGGGATATAGATATCCCTGCCGTCAATCTGCGCGACCCCGTCACCGCCCGCGCCCATATGGTCTATTTTTACCCGTAAAGTCATTTTTTATATTCCGCTATGATCAGGAATTCTATATTGCCTTCCGGCCCTTTGATCGGGCTGGTGGTCAGGCCGATCACGGTCCAGCCAGCCATATCATCCGTGATCCAATCTTTAATTTTCCGGCAAACCTGTTCATGCAATTCAGCGTCCCGCACCACACCGCCCTTGCCGACATTTCCCCTGCCCACCTCAAACTGAGGCTTGATAAGGGCCGCAAGAATACAGCCATCAGCCGCCAGAGCCATGGGCGCGGGCAATATGGTTTGCAGGCCAATGAAGCTGGCATCACAAACGATCATATGCACCGGCTCTGGAATCTGTTCCTTCGACAGATAACGGGCATTGGTTTTTTCCATAACAATGACCCGTTCATCCTTGCGCAATTTCCACGCAAGCTGGCCATGGCCCACATCAACGGCATAAACTTTCGCCGCCCCGTGGTGCAAGCAGACATCGGTAAAGCCGCCGGTGGATGCCCCCACATCAATCACATGTTTTCCGGCAATATCCAGCGAGAATTCTTCGATGGCCTGCATGAGTTTTAATCCGCCCCGGCTGACCCAGGGATGCTCTTTTGACCGCAGCTCAAGCGGGGCATCCAGGGCCAGTTGTGTGCCTGATTTATCAATTTTTCGCGCGCCGCTAAAGACGTTGCCCGCCATGATATGGGCCTGCGCGCGGCTGCGGCTTTCGGCCAGGCCGCGCTCTACAACAAGCTGATCAACACGCATTTTCTTAACCATTACCGGGTTACGCCGTCGAGGATGAGCTGGTGTCATTCCGGCGCAGGGCTTTCAGGGAGGCTTTGACAATATCACTGGCGCAGAGACCGGCTTGCTGATACATGACTTCCGGACTGTCCTGATCCTGAAAAATATCCGGCAGATTCAGCGTTCTGACCTTAAGGCCATTTTCAAGCAGGCCTTCATTGCTTAAATAATCCAGCACATGACTGCCAAATCCGCCAATTGAGCCTTCTTCAATGGTCACCAGAACCTCATGATTCAAGGCCAGATCACGGATCATATCAAGATCCAGCGGTTTGGCAAAACGCGCATCGGCGACCGTGGTGGTCAGGCCATGCGCCTTGAGGGATTCCGCGGCGGCCAAGGCCTCCTGCAATCTGGTACCCAGAGATAAAATAGCAATATGCGCGCCCTTCTGCATAATACGGCCCTTGCCTATGTCAAGGATTTCACCCTTTTGTGGCAAATCAAGCCCGATGCCCTCGCCGCGCGGATAACGCACCGCAGAAGGCCCCGTATCATATGCCGCAGCGGTCGCCACCATATTCATCAGTTCCCGCTCATCCGCCGCCGCCATAACCACAAAATTTGGCAGGCTGGCAAGGTAAGTGACATCAAAAGACCCCGCGTGCGTTGGCCCGTCCGCCCCGACCAGTCCCGCCCGGTCTATGGCGAAACGTACCGGTAAATTCTGTACGGCCACATCATGCACCACCTGATCATAGGCCCGCTGGAGGAAGGTCGAATAAATGGTGACAAAGGGCTTGAATCCTTCTGTTGCCATGCCCGCTGCAAAGGTCACCGCATGCTGTTCTGCGATACCCACATCAAAGCAGCGATCCGGGAAAGCGGCCTCAAATTTATCAAGTCCGGTGCCGGACGGCATCGCCGCCGTGATGGCAATCACTTTTTCATCGCCTTCAGCTTCGGCAATCAGCGCCTTGGCAAATACGCCGGTATAGCTTGGGGCGGCGGGGGCTGATTTGCTTTGGGTGCCGGTAACCACATTGAATTTGGAGACGCCGTGATATTTATCATCGGCCTCTTCGGCATAGCGGTAACCCTTGCCCTTTTGCGTGACCACATGAATAAGCACAGGCCCCTCGCCCGCATCCCGGACATTCTCAAGCACAGGCAACAGATGGTCCATATTATGGCCATCCACCGGCCCCACATAATAAAAGCCCAATTCTTCGAATAACGTGCCGCCCGTGGCCATGCCGCGCGCGTATTCTTCGGCTTTTTTGGCTTTTTCACTGATGGTGCGCGGGAAATGCTTGACGATATTTTTGGCAAAATCCCGAAGATTCAAAAAAGACCGCGAGGAAATCAACCGCGCGAGATACGCGCTCATGGCCCCCACGGGCGGAGCAATCGACATGTCATTATCGTTCAGGATCACAATCAGGCGAGATTTCAGGGCGCCGGCATTATTCATCGCCTCATAGGCCATGCCCGCGCTCATGGAACCATCACCAATCACGGCCACGATATTTTCATCACTGCCGCGCAGATCACGGCTGACGGCCATACCAAGCCCGGCGGAAATTGACGTGGAACTATGGCCCGCGCCAAAGGGATCATATTCACTTTCCTTGCGCTTGGTAAATCCTGCAAGACCGCCGCCTTGACGAATAGACTTCATGCGATCGCGCCGTCCGGTAAGAATTTTATGGGGATAACATTGATGGCCCACATCCCAAATCAACTTGTCCTTGGGCATATTAAACACATGATGAAGGGCAACTGTCAGTTCCACAACACCAAGACCCGCCCCCAAATGGCCGCCCGTTTGAGATACCGCATGGATCATGTCAGACCGCACTTCGTCCGCAAGCTGCTGAAGCTGATCATGATCAAGTTTGCTTACATCCTCAGAGCCACTAATCTGATCAAGCAAGTCTGTTACTGGTTTTATACCCAAACGAAAATACCCTTATTTATCTTAACTTGTGCGATTAATAATGAATTTTGCCAGAATACGCAAGTTTTCTGCCTTTGTCCCAAAAACATCCAGATGATGCAGGGCCTGATCGATCAGCATATCCGCCTGCACCCGCGCCTGATCCGGCCCGCTTAAGGACACCAGAGTAGCCTTGCCCGCCGCCGCGTCCTTGCCGGCCGTCTTGCCAATATCTTCTGTGCGGCCCTCTTGATCCAATAGATCATCCGCGATTTGAAAGGCCAGCCCCATGTCATGGCAATAGCCTTTAATGGCTTGGCGTCTTTTTTCCTCTGCCTTGCCAAGAATAGCGCCCGCCTTGCCGGAAAAGACAATCAATGCACCGGTTTTCATCCGTTGCAGGCGCGTGATACGAATCTTGTCCAGTTTTTGATTCTCGGCCAAAAGATCGAACATCTGTCCGCCGACCATGCCATTCACGCCCAATGCCTTCGCCATAAAACTGATCAATTCACAGCGCACCCGCGCATCGGAATGGGTTTTTTCATCGGCAAGAATTTCAAACGCCAGCGTCAATAAAGCATCCCCCGCCAGAACCGCCGTGGCTTCATCGAACTTTATATGAACGGCGGGCTGTCCGCGCCGCATGTCATCATCATCCATACAGGGCAAATCATCATGAATGAGAGAATAGGTGTGAACGCATTCCACGGCCGCTGCCACGCGAAGGGCCGACGTTTGACCGACACCAAATAATTTGGCGCTTTCCATGACCAAAAACGGCCTGATCCGTTTGCCGCCAACCATAAGGGCATATTCCATGGCATCAATGACCTGCTGTTCCAGATCAACGGCAACGGGCAAAAGCTTCAAAAGCGTTGCCTCAACCTGCTCTGCAGCAAGGGTCAGCGCGGCTATTGCCAGGTCATTAGGCGCCAAATCATTTTTTGTTTTTATCATAAGCGACTTTCTCGTCAATCAGGCCTGAAGAAACAACTATTCCCCGTCCAGTGCAGACAGCCCCAGAGTGCCATTCTGCGATATGGTGATTTTCTCTATACGCGCACTGGCATCTTTCAATTTATTGTCACAATGCCGGCGAAGCTGCGTGCCGCGCGTATAGATATCTATGGACTGCTCCAGCGAGACCTGCCCACTTTCCAGATTTTTGACGATTTCCTCAAGCGCACTGAGGGAATCCTCAAAGCTCATCGCCATAATATCATCTGGAATGGCCGCAGATTGATCGTTTTTATTTGGCACTATATCTTCCTTATCCATGATTAACTTTTAGGCCCTTTATACAGAAAAGTGCCTCAGCCCATCAACGCTGAAATGTGGCTCGCGACATTTTCCCCCAATATATCTAAGTTATAGCCGCCTTCGAGGCAAGATACCAGTCTGCCGTTACAATGTTTTTCGGCAAGGCTTTTTATTTCACTGGTGACCCAGAAAAAATCATCCTCACTCAAATTCAAGTCGGCAAGAGGATCCCTGGCATGGCCATCAAAACCCGCAGAAATCAAAATAAAATCCGGATCAAATTCCGCAAGCGCCGGAAATATCCTCTCTTGATAGGCCCTGCGAAAAACCCGCCCGTCACTGCCCGCTGCCAAGGGCGCATTTATAATTATGCCCGGCCTTTTCATCCCCTGCGGGTCATCAATATGACCTGTTCCGGGATAAAGCGGCGACTGGTGAGTCGAGGCATAGAACAGCCCCTTATGCTGCGCGGCCACCGTTTGCGTACCATTGCCATGATGCACATCAAAATCAATAACCGCAACCCGCTGGCATAGATGTTTTTTTCGGGCATAAAGCGCCCCGATCGCCACATTGTTAAACAGGCAAAAACCCATGGCCTGATCCGGTTCTGCATGGTGACCGGGCGGGCGAATGGCGCAAAATGCATTGGCCAACTGGCCCGACATCACATGATCAATGGCCCCGCATGTGGCACCAACGCCCCTTAATGCCGCATCCAATGACCCGGGGGACAGAAATGTGTCACCGTCAAGGCCGTAATGACCGCTTTGCGGAATATGATCGACCACACTGCGGATATGACCCTGCGTATGCACCAATGAGAGCATGTCCATATCCGCCGTTTCGGCAGAGATCATACGCAGGGCATTAAAATCCGGCCGGGCGAGCCGATCCATGATAACAGACAGCCTGTCACTTGCCTCCGGATGACCTTCCGGCGTGTGATGCCCAAGACAGTCAGCATGATAAAATAGACCTGTGGACAAAGAAGCTCTCCCCATCGCGCGCGGGCTCTTGATTTTTAACTGTTGGCTTTAATTCTATTTATATTTGGTCATATTTGATTTTTTCTTCGGCCACCAGTTCTTTTTTGGACAATTTGCCAATCATGGTTTTGGGCAGGTCCGCCCTGAATTCAATATATTTAGGGCGTTCGTGCTTGCCCAGTTTTTTCTTGATGAAGGCCATCAATTCATCCTCGGAAAGCTTGTCATCGGGGTTCTTCAATGTGACAAAAGCCTTGGGCCTCTCGCCCAGATAATCATCAGGGATGCCAATCACGGTAACCTCATGAACGGCGGGATGTTCGTAAATCGCCTCTTCAATCACCCGTGGATAAACGTTAAATCCGCCGACCAATATAAGGTCCTTGTCCCGGTCAATGATATAAACATAGCCTTCTTCATCCATATAGCCCACGTCCCCCGTATGGAATATGCCGTCTTTCAAGACGTCTTTCGTGGCTTCGGGGCGTTTCCAATAGCCCTTCATCACCTGCGGACCCCGAATACAGATTTCGCCGTTTTCCCCCAGAGGAACAATTGTTGTTTTATCTTCACGGTCAATGATAAAAACCTCGGTGGCGGGTATGGGCAAACCAATTGAGCCGTAACGATTGTCCCTGTCCTGCGGGTTAGACACGCACGAAGGCGACGTCTCGGTCAGGCCATAGCCTTCCGTAATGGATACATGCAGTTTATCTTTAAAAGCCTGCCCCAGCTCAACAGGCAACGGGGCGCCGCCGGATAAACACATTTTCACATTTTCCATGCCAATATTCGGAACATCTTTATGATTCATTATGGCGGTGAACATGGTCGGAACCCCAATAAAAATACTGGGTTTTACTTTTTTCATCAGCTTGATGACGTCATCAAGCACGAATTTGGGCTGGATCATCACCCTGCCCCCCATATATATTCCAAGATTCATCACCAATGACATGGCATAAACATGGAAAAAAGGCAAAATTCCGATAATAACTTCCTTGCCATATTTCAAGTCAACAGCCCAATCCACCGTCTGAAGGATATTGATATAGAGATTGGCATGGGTCAGCATGGCGCCTTTTGGAACGCCCGTCGTACCGCCCGTATATTGAATAACGGCCACATCATTCGCGGTATCTATCTCAACCGGGCTGGCTTTGCCGTCATTGCGCAGCAGCTGATCATAATTAATATAATACTCATCTTTGCTGATTTTTGAAATAGCGCTGGACTTAAATATTTTAAACAACAGGGCTGTGACATAGGGCATGGCAGCGCCAAATTCCCCCACAACCAGATGTTTCAACCGGCTTTTGCGGGTCACTTCATGAATCGTGGGATAAAGGGAGGCCAAATCCAGCGTGATCATAATATCGGTTTCTGAATCTTCCACCTGATTGATAAGTTCATATTCAGAATAAAGCGGGCTATAATTTACGACTGTACCGCCGGCCATTAAAATACCGAAATACGCAACGGGGAATTGGGGGCAATTGGGCATAAAAATACCCACATGCGACCCCTTGCCGACCCCAAGACCCTGCAACCCCTTTGCCATTCGGCAAACCTGATCATACAAATCACGGTAGCTGACAAGCTTGCCCATAAAATCATAGGCTATGAAATCCGGATTCTTGTCCGCCGCGTCCTCAACCAGACTATAGAGCGGTTTCGCCGTATAATTTTGCGCCCACTGTATATGTTTCGGATAATTGGATAACCATGGATGCTGCATCATTTTCTCGCCCATTATCACATTTTCTCACTGGGAATGGCAAAAAACAGATCATCCCCTGTCATAATCACCTCTTTCAGACTAACCGCTGTGGGCACGATTTGCTGGGCGTAAAAACGGCTGCTAATGATTTTTGCTTCCAGGAAGTCCGTATCCGGATTGCCATTATCCAGTTCAGCCCGCGCCGCCGCCGCGCCCTTGGTCATAAGATAACATCCAACGGTCACACTGAAAAGCCGCAAAAAAGGCACAGACCCCGCAAGGGCAGACCGCATATTATCCACATGCTGCGCCACGATCCATTCGGCGCACTCTCTGGTACTCGCCGCCGCAAGGGCCAGATTTTTTCGCATGTCCGAAAATTCTTCCTCTACGGGTAAATTTTGGCCAAAATCCTTTATTTCAGTCAAAAATGCCCGCCAGTGGCTGCCGCCCGTCATGGATAATTTCCGCCCGACAAGGTCCATGGCCTGTACGCCGTTAGTGCCTTCATAGATGGGGTTAATGCGCGCGTCGCGATAAATCTGGGCAATGCCCGTTTCTTCGATAAAGCCCATGCCGCCATGTATTTGCAGGGCAAGTGACGCATTTTCAACCCCGATGTCAGAGCCATAAGCCTTGGACATTGGCGTGAGCAAATCGGCAAGGCCGGTATATTTTTCGCGCAACAGCCTGTCCGGATGATGTTCGCCTAGGTCCAGTGCCTTGGCATTCAGCATTGTGATGGCGCGGGCGGCTTCGGTCGTGGATTTGATGGTCATCAGCATCCGGCGAACATCCGCATGCTCAATGATCGCGCCGGGCCCGGGTTTTTTCGCCCCGACGGCAACGCCCTGAAGCCTGTCTTTTGCGTAATCAACCGCCATTTGCCATGCCCGCTCTGCGCAGCCCACACCCTGAATACCCACATTGAGCCGCGCGTTATTCATCATGGTGAACATGGCGGCCATGCCCTTATTCTCGGCCCCGAGCATATAGCCAACGCAATTATCCTCTTCCCCAAAAGCCATGACACAGGTCGGGCTGGCGTGAATGCCCAGCTTATGCTCAAGGGATACACATTTGGCATCATTTCGCGCGCCAAGCGAACCATCCTCATTGACCAGGAATTTTGGCACGATAAAAAGAGAAATTCCCCTTGTCCCCGCCGGACTATTCGGCGTTCGGGCAAGCACAAGATGAATGATATTTTCCGTCATGTCATGATCCCCCCAAGTGATGAAGATTTTTTGCCCGCTAATGCGGTATGCCCCATCACCATGAGGTACAGCCTTGGTGCGCAACGCCCCCACATCGGTGCCCGCACCGGATTCCGTCAAATTCATTGACCCTGCCCATTCCCCGGAAATCATTTTCTCCAGATAGGTGCTTTTCTGTTCATCTGATCCATGGGCCAGGATTGATTCAATGGCCCCCGTGGTCAACATGGAACACAGGCTGAAAGCCATATTGGACGCATCAACAAATTCATATACCGCAGAAGCCAGTGTTATCGGCAGGCCCTGTCCGCCATATTCCATATCGCCGCTCACGCTGGTCCAGCCATTTTCAGCATAGGACGCGTAAGCCTCTTTAAAACCGGGGGAAGCGATAACGCCGCCATCTGTCAGGCGTGCGCCTTCCCTGTCTCCCACCACATTTAACGGGGATAATATTTCCCCGCAGAATTTTCCAGCCTCTTCCAATATGGCATCGACAATATCTTCACTCGCATCCTGAAATCTTTCCAATTCTGAAATCTCTGCCATATCAATGACATGCTTTAAAACAAATTTCATTTCACGTGTGGGGGCAATATATTCGGCCACAGAAGAACTCCCGGATTTATTAAATTATTTTGATCGTAAACCGTTCCATAATATACTATTAATGTAACAAAATTTAAGGACACCAACAACACAAACAAAACAGTCGTTTGAAAAACAGAACCTACATGAGTTGCCAAATAATCACAAGTATTTAGGTTGTCACCTCATACAACATATTGCGCCCAGAATATTGCACACAGGAAAATAACATAGAAAATGTCCCCAGATGACAAAAAAACAACCTATGAAAAAATAATACCCGCCGTTCCGGCCAGCCTTAATCTGGCCAGTAAATATTTATTGCAGGGCAAGCTTGTCTCTTTTCCGACAGAAACCGTATATGGCTTGGGGGCAGACGCCACCAATGATCAGGCCGTCGCCCGGATTTTCGCGGCCAAACAAAGGCCGGATTTCAATCCCCTCATCATACATCTTCCCTCCCTTGCCGAGGCGGAAAAATATGTGGAATTTGATATGGTCTCCCGCAAGATGGCAGAGGCATTCTGGCCCGGGCCCTTCACCCTTGTCCTAAAGAAAAAACCCGGCAGTATTCTGTCCCCGCTTGTGTCGGCGGGCCTCGATACCGTTGCGGTACGCGTGCCGGAACATCCCGTGATCACCGGCCTGTTACAGCTTTTCAAATATCCTGTCGCGGCCCCCAGCGCCAATATCTCCGGCAAGCTCAGTCCCACGCGCCCGGAGCATGTGGCAGAGACGCTTTCTGCCGAAGTTGCCATGATACTTGATGGCCCACCCTGCCGAAACGGCATTGAATCAACCATCGCCCAGGTCGTTGGCAGCGAGATCAGGCTTTTGCGTCCCGGCAGCATTACCAAAGAAAAAATCGAAGAGCTTACCGGCTTGCGCGTCACTTATTATGAGGACGGAAAAAACCCGGCCGCGCCCGGTCAGCTTAAAAGCCATTATGCCCCAAAGAAAAAAATCCGGCTGAATGCCGTGACCCTTTATCCGGGGGAGGGTCTGCTTGCTTTTGGCAGCCTCTACCCGAAAGATGTTCAAATTCTGAAGAACCTCAGCCCGAAAGGCAGCCTGCTGGAAGCCGCCGCTAACCTCTTCTCCATGCTGCATGATCTGGACAATACAGACTGCAAAAGCATCGCCGTCAGCCCCATCCCCAATAAGGCCATCGGCATTGCCATCAATGACCGTTTGAACCGCGCTGCCGCCATGCCGGAGACAAATCCAGAGACAAATAATGACGATTGAGCCAGTTCATCTTGAAAGCTTAAAAAGAATATCCGGCCCAAAAGGCTGGCTTGATGATCAGGCGGATATGCCGGCCTTTCTGCAGGAGCCGCGCGGTAAATATCAGGGACGCACCCCCTTGATCTTATTGCCGGACAGCACGGAGAAAACCGCTGAAATAGTCCGTTATTGCGCCCAGTATAAAATGCCCATTGTCCCTCAGGGCGGCAACAGCGGCCTTGTGGGCGGCGCCATTCCAACCGGTGAAATATTGCTCAGCCTGAAACGGCTCAAGGCTATTCGTCAGCAGGACGCGAGCAATCTTACCATAACGGTTGAGGCCGGATGCATCCTGTCCCATATTCAGGAATTGGCAAAAAATATGGATTGTCTGTTTCCCTTAAGCCTTGCCGCAGAAGGATCCTGTATGATTGGCGGCAACATATCAACCAATGCCGGCGGCGTGAATGTTCTTCATTACGGCAATATGCGAAATCTTGTGCTGGGACTGGAAGTGGTGCTGCCAAGCGGCGAGATATGGCATGGGCTTGGCGGCTTGCGCAAAGATAATACCGGCTATGACCTTAAACAAATATTTATCGGGGCCGAGGGCAGCTTAGGCATTATCACCGCCGCCACGTTGAAACTATTCCCCTATCCCCATGAGAAACAAACCGCCTTTGTCGCCGTCAGAAATCCTGAGGCGGCGGTTGATCTATTGACCATCGCCCGCAATATCAGCGGTGATTGCCTGACCGCCTTTGAAATCATCCCGCGCGCGGGCCTTGAAATGGTCACCGATCATATGTCCGATGTGCGGGATCCAATGACGCAGGCTTATGACTGGTATATTCTGCTGGAATGCACATCGTCCCTAAGCCGTGATCTGCTTAACCTTGAAGCGGTGATGGAACGAATTTTATCCACGGGCCTTGAAGAGAACCTGATAATGGACGGCGTCATCGCCAAGAATAATGCGGAAAGTGATAATCTGTGGCAATTACGCGAAAATCTGTCGGAAGCCCAAAAATTTGACGGCGGCAGTATCAAGCATGATATTTCCGTCCCCATTTCCGCCATTCCGGCTTTCCTGATAGACGCCGCAAGAGTGGTGGAAGCCGCCATCCCCGGCGCGCGCCCTGTGCCATTTGGCCATTTGGGGGATGGCAACCTGCATTATAATATCAGCCAGCCCCAACATATGGCCAAGCAGGATTTTCTCGACCAATGGGAAAATCTTAATCAGTCTGTTCATGATGTGGTTGATAAATTTAACGGCAGCTTTAGCGCGGAACACGGCATTGGCCGCATGAAAACGGGTGATATGCTGCGTTATAAATCTAAAGTCGAAATGGATATGATGACAAAAATAAAAACTGTCCTTGATCCTGACAATATTATGAACCCCGGCGTAATTATCCCCTATAATCATTCCCAGAAACCATAAGGAAAAAAATTAATGACCAGCGACAACCTCTTTTTGGAAAAACACTACCAGAGTCATGATGGCCTCAAGCTTTATTACCGGGATTATAACCCAGAATCATCTCATGAACCCCCCCTGCTTTGCCTGCATGGCCTGACCCGTAATTCAAAAGATTTTGACCGGTTTGCCGCGCATTTTGCAAGCGGCCAAGACATAAAAAGAAGAGTGATAAGTCTGGATATTCGCGGGCGCGGGAAATCCGAATATGATCCGGATTACAAGAATTACCAGATTCCCACCTATGTTCAGGATGTTCTGGCATTTCTGGCTCATGAAAAAATCCCCCGGGTCACCGCCGTCGGAACATCCATGGGCGGCCTGATATCCATGGCCATCGGAGCGATGAATTCAGATATATTTAATGGTATAATTTTAAATGATATTGGCCCTGAAATAGACCCAAAAGGCATTGAACGCATATCGGGCTTTGTGGGTAATGGCACTATCTTGCAAGACTGGCAACAGGCCATAAGCGGCATGAAAGCATTAAACGGCGGGTTATTTCCCGATTATAGTGATGAGGAATGGGAAACATTCACCCGAAATACTTTCCGGGAACAAAAGGACGGCACCATTGTTGCCGATTACGACCAGGCCATCGGGAAAGCCTTGAAAGAGAGTCCCGAAAACGCCATTCCCATTGATTCATGGTCAATATTTGCGGCAATGAGCCATATTCCTGTGCTGACCCTGCGCGGAGAGAATAGTGATATTCTATCATCGGACACATTGCTTAAAATGGCCCGGAACCATCCCGCATTCACTGCCCTTACCGTACCTAATCGCGCTCATGCGCCGGATTTATTCGAAGATATTTCCCTGAAAACAATCGATAAATTTATCAACAGTCTTTAAAATAAGTCATATTGACGGCCTTTAATAACTTCAATGGATTGCGGGCCGTCATTACGGACATTATTGACATAAGGGCTCACTTCACAGAGCCTCAAATCCGCCTCGGTCTTCACGGACATCCGCCGGAAAACCTCAGGGTCCGGCGGA
>JALSHF010000047.1 GCA_026982375.1 Emcibacter sp.
GCGTTAACGATGAAATGAATATATCGGCGGGCATATTCTGCATCATTTTCCTGTTTATCAATTTGGCCTTTAGCCTCGTCATCCAGAAATCCCTGCTCTTGTCCATAAGGCTTCGATTTGAAAATTCGGATCTCGTGAAAAACCTGAGGCTTGAAAAAGACAAAGCCATAGCAGCCAGCCATGCCAAATCCACATTTCTGGCCGCCGCCAGCCATGATTTAAGACAGCCGTTACATGCCATGGGGTTTTTCATTGAGGCATTGAAAAAAAATCAACCCGATGAAAAACAAGCTCAATTGCTTCAAAAAGTTGAACGAACGTCTGATAATTTAAGAGGACAGTTGAATGCCCTTCTTGATATATCAAAAATTGATGCGGGTATCATTACACCTTTTGTCTCCCCCCTTGCCTTGGGAGAAATTTTTAATAAGCTCAAAAACGAATTCACCCCATTAGCCCAAGAGAAAAACATCACGATCAACATATTGCCGGTTTCCTGGATCATTGAAAGCGACCCCCATATGATTGACCGAATTCTTAACAACCTTATCAGCAACGCGATACGCTATACAGATCGTGGGGGGAAAATTCTTCTTGGTTGCCGCAAGAAAAACGGGATACTCAAAATAGAAATTCATGACAATGGAATCGGTATTCCAAATCATTTGATGGATAAAATCTTCACGGAATATTACCAGATTAATAACCCTGAACGGAACCAGAATAAAGGACTTGGACTTGGACTTTCCATCGTTAAGGGCATGTGCGATCTCTTACATCATGAAATAAATGTGACATCTGCCGTCGGAAAAGGAACATGCTTTCAAATAACCCTGCCCCTCTCCAATAGATTTCCCCTATTGTCAGAAAAACAGGATCACCCGTTTGATCTGGAGGCCAAAACAGGCAATATCATTCTCATTGATGATGAAACGGATACGCTGGATGCCATGTCACATCTGATAGGCAAATGGGGCCACACCGTATTGCCGTTTGAGGCGGAACGAGATGTCCTTAAGTTTTTGAATGAAAATGAATTCATGCCGGACATTATCATTACGGACTTCCGCTTGCGGGAAATGAGAACAGGTGCGCAGGCCATAGAGGCCATAAATAATCACTATAAAAAATCCATTCCCGCCATAATCATCACCGGCGACACTGCGAAAGATCGCATGTTACAGGCCCGGGAAAGCGGCCATATTCTCTTGCATAAGCCAATCATGCCCGCCAGCCTCAGAATCGTTATAAATAATATGTTACAGAAAGAACTGAATTAGGCCGCCTTATGGCAAAGTCAGTTTATTTGATGCATCTTTAACAATTCCGGCGCTATATTGTTCTCAGATGGGGCCGTTTTACCCAACTGGCAGGATTCGGGGAATTGAAGATATACTGTTGTCCCGATCCCCCAGACGCTCTGCAGTGACAGCGTCCCCCCATGCAATTCCATGAAAGACTTCACAAGCGCAAGGCCAAGGCCGGTTCCCTCTTGTTCTCGGGTAAAACTGTCATCCACTTGGCTGAACGGGGAGATAACCTTTTCGATCTGATCTTCTTCGATACCTATGCCGTTATCAGAGATTGCAATGCAAAAATTACCATCTTGCTCGGTGCTGGCATTAATAACGATATTCCCCCCTTGCGGCGTAAATTTAACCGCATTGGACAAGATATTTATCAATATCTGACGCACCATTCTTTCGTCCACATATAAATCCGGCAATTCTTCAGCAATAACATTGTCGACAGATATTGATTTCTCATTGGCGGCAATTTCAATGAGTTTGATGGATTGCTCAACCAAATCCAGAACGGCCACCTTATTAGGGGATAAAATCATATTTCCGGCTTCGATTTTGGATAGATCCAGAATATCATTAATGATGTTTAAAAGATGAACCCCGCTATTACGAATATCATGGGCATATTCCCTGTATTTATCATCAAGGTTTTTTGCCAGAAAATCGCATGTCATAAATTCTGAGAAACCAATAATGGCATTCAGCGGCGTTCTTAATTCATGGCTCATATTCGTTAAAAATTCTGATTTCGCCATATTGGAGACTTCCGCCTCTTTACGGGCGACAATCAATTCATTATTAAGCTGATTTCTATCCTTTTCATAGGCCACAATCTTTTCAAGCTGTTCTCTTATGACCGACAATTCATCATTGCGTGCCTTTGGTATTGTGACGTTGGCTTTACCCTTCACAATTTTTGTCATCGTGACAGAAATTTCTCTTATTCGGTTAAACATACTAATATTTAATACCGTAGAGGCAATATACAAAGAAATCAAAAGGCCTATAATGGAAGACAGAATACTGAAGGCATTCAGCTTGCTCACCTGATCTACAGCGGCCAGATTATCGTAACGGGCAATAATATTTAAATATGTTTTTCCATCATTAATCGATATGGGTATAATTTTCTGCGTAATGTTAGATTGGTCTGCCGTCAATTCATAATCATTTTCCAAAATCTTCTTGCCGATTATGTTGTTAACCTCAATTTTTGCATTAATGACATCACCAATACCGACTAAACTGGCCAAAGGAGACGTTATAAATACTAAAAAACCATAATTCTCTACCCCGCCAATAGGAAAAATTAACATATGCAATGGGTTTCCATCCACTGAATGATAAAAATGGCTATAGCTATTCAAACCACCTGTATTTAATATCTTTTCGCGCTGTTTGTTTATCTCGGACAAAGAATTTGTCCCCAATGCATCGGATTGCCAGCTTCCCAGCAAACGAAAATCTCTGCCAACAGCATGAAGTTCCAGAATATTTAAATCAGGCATCATATTCTGAGCTTTAAGAGAGGCTATCTTTAACTGACTTTGCACATTCGAGTGATCCTCCGTCACAAAGGAATTTCGAAATAAGGAGTCTTGAGCGATTTTCTCCACCACGGATCGACTGTCAACATAGTGATGGAAAAGCAATCTCTCCCTAACCAAAGCCTTGATAACACTGGTTTTCAAATTTGAATCACTATTATTCATAAAAGCGGAATAATTAGAGATAGTATAGAGCTGAATCCCAAGAAAAATAATGCCCATAAGAAACATCATGCTATATAATGCGGTCTTGAGCTTTATGTTATATAAAAACCTATATAGGTTTTTTTTAAATATATTTTCGATCATTTTTTCTAACTAAATCGCTGGTATCTAATGCCCCAAATAGAGAAAAACTTAACTATCCCATACTATTAACTCACCACTTATCAGGAAACCTCACCCGCGATGTCGTTATTTTTTTGTGAATATAAACAGAATTACGACACAAAAAATTACGTATATTTTCCAATTTATTGACCTCTCATGCTATTTAGAGAAGCCTTATGGGTGAAAAATATAGGAAAACTAATAATGAAATATTAACATGCTAAAAGAATGACGCAGGAATTGAAATATCTATGTCTTAACTAAGGAAATCAAGAATATTTCCTGTTGGCTTTGCATTATTATTAAATAATCCTGCGCCATATGCCGCAGTATGTGATGCGTTACCGGAAATGGACTCTCCCATCTCCTCACCCCCGCTACCTACGTCAGATAACGCCTTGCGGGTTTCTTGAGTTAATTCTGCTTGTGCCTGCCCTCGAAGTGAAACAGCCTGAGCTGCAACACGCCGATCCTGACTGGAAGGCTTTGCGGGCGCCAAGGCCGCCGCTGCTATGACCGTCATTTTAGCAACAGTCGCCGCAGGGTCACCCTCTATGGGGGCAATATCAATGGGAACCTCCCCGCTTACGGCATATCGTTTGCCGTCCGGGCCGACTTGATAACCATAAGACGCCGAACCGGCATATTGACCACCTGAATTTTTATGGGCCTGCTCATGGGCGCGAACTTCCCTGTCAATTTTTTTTAATTGCGCGACCTGTTTCTTTTCTTCTTCATTTAAGGCGCTGGACTTATTTAAAGAACTGGCCTCTGGCGCGCCCGCCGCCGATTTTTTTTCTTCTGGCGTACCGGATAACGGCCCCGCCGACCTGCTCGCGGCGGATTGAAAAGATTGTGCAATAATGGATGATACACCAGAAATCATCAAATTCCCTATGGCTTTACGTCAAAATCTTACATACTGATGTTTAGTATTTTAACATGAAAAAACTGCCTAATCATTAACATATAATAAAATGCTATACACAGTTCTGGAATTATTCCACTGTCCAGGTGCGCCCCCGGCGCAGCAAGGCATTAAAGTCGGCTTTCTTGTCACGCTTGGCCTGCGCGACCTGATCCTGTACCGCCTTGTCATAACTTTCTGCCGGATTACAATAAATAACGCCGCAGACAACCGGATAATCCGGGGCTTCAAGCTCGCATAACATGAAGGCTATATGGCGATTGGTTTCATCATGAACAAGAATATCATCCTCTGTGACACCATTTTCGCCGATGACAACAACCTCAAGGCCGAATTTCTCCGTATTAAAACGAAGCCCCTTGATGACATCCTTGCCGAAAATCATCTTTTCGCCGTGTTTAACATGGATTTGCGTATCTTTTGCGGTTTTCTTCGCCGTAAATTCACCAAAAACATTGTCATTATACACAAGGCAATTCTGAAAAATCTCGACGAAGGACGCGCCCTTGTGATCCTTGGCCCGCGCGAGCGTCACCGGAAGCTCTTTCAGCGATGTATCAATGCCGCGCGCCACAAACCGCGCGCCTGCCCCAAGGGCAAAGACACAAGGCGATAACGGCGCATCAACGGATCCCATGGGCGTTGACGGGGTTTTCAGGCCGGGGCGGGATGTCGGAGAATATTGCCCCTTGGTAAGGCCATATATCTCATTATTAAACAACATGATCTGCATGTCCACATTGCGCCGCAGAACATGCAGCATATGATTGCCGCCTATGCTCAAACCATCGCCGTCTCCGGTTACGAGCCACACGTCCAGCTCTGGATTTGCGAGCTTTATCCCTGTGGCAAAACCCGGCGCGCGGCCATGAATGGTGTGAAACCCATAAGTCGATATATAATATGGAAAACGGGAAGAACAGCCGATACCGGAAACAAAAACCGTATTTTCCGGCGATGCTCCCGTATTGGCCAATGTCATCTGCACGCCTAAAAATACGGTTTTTGTTTCCGGTATCG
>JALSHF010000048.1 GCA_026982375.1 Emcibacter sp.
CCGCCCCCAGCGCGAGCCAACCGCCCATGGCGTGAACCACGACAGAGCCGGCGAAGTCATGAAAAGGCGCACCAAACATATCGGTCATAAAATCCTGAAAGCCAAAACGCGAACCCCAGACCATGCCTTCGAACAGGGGATAAATCAGCCCGACAAATACGGCAGAGGCCGCCAGCTGCGGGTTAAATTTTGCCCGTTCGGCTATGCCGCCTGAAATAATCGCCGGAATGGCCGCCGCAAAAGTCATCAGAAAGAAGAATTTCACGAGGGTAAAACCGTTACTTTCAAAGCCTGCCCCTGCGCCGCTGATGTCCGAGGCACTGGCAAAAAAGCTGACGCCATAAGCCACCGAATAACCAATGAAGAAATAGGACAGGGTTGACACGGCAAAGTCGGTGATAATTTTAACCAGCGCATTAACCTGATTTTTCTTGCGCACCGTGCCCACTTCCAAAAAAGCAAAGCCCGCATGCATGGCAAATACCAATATGGCCCCAATCAATACAAAAAAAACGTCCGAGCCACTTTTTAGTTCTTCCATCACATCTTCCCTTGGTTATGAGTTCCCTGATTATCACCCTGATTACTCAAGAAACATGCCAAACACATAATTGACCTGTTTCCTATATTTTCCGGCAATTAAAGGGGGAAGAAATGACGGCTCTGATCAAAATTTAGTCAATGCAGGGCTTTTGCTTGGGCAGCAGCCTAAATTTTAAGCAGAAAAATTCCCCCGTCCTCAATCAATCAAGGACGGGAGAATATATTTCAGATCAGGCTTTTAACGGTTCACTTATATTTTTTGAGAACCCTTAAATTTTCTGGGAACCCCTAAATTTTCTGGGAACCATGACCAAACTCAGGATAGGCTTCCATACCCAGCTCCGCAAGGTCGCCGCCTTTGGCTTCGTCCTCTTCGCTCATACGGATACCAACAGTATATTTCAGCCCGTACCATGCAATGGCGCTCGCCACAGATACAAAGGCCCCGATGGCCAGTATGCCGATCAGCTGATTGACAAAAGTGGCATCAGCATTGGTCAGGGGAACCGCAAGCGTACCCCAGATACCGCATACCAGATGAACCGGAATTGCCCCGACCACATCATCAATTTTAAACTTGTCCAGCAAAGGCACCGCAAAAACAACCAGAGCGCCGCCAACCGCGCCGATCAGGATCGCCTGTCCGATGGTGGGGGATAAAGGATCCGCCGTAATGGACACCAATCCGGCCAAGGCCCCGTTCAGCACCATGGTCAAGTCAACCTTCTTGTAAAGAAACTTGGTCAGGGCAAGGGCTGATACAACGCCGCCAGCCGCCGCCATATTGGTATTGGCAAAGATTTGCGAAACTGCTGTGGCATCAATGGCACTGCCAAGGGCAAGCTGTGATGCGCCGTTGAAACCGAACCAGCCAAGCCACAGAATGAATGTACCCAAGGTGGCCAAAGTCAGTGATGAGCCGGGGATTGGCCGCACATTACCGTTCAGGTCATATTTTCCCTTACGCGCGCCTAAGATAATGGCCCCGGTCAAAGCCGCCCAACCGCCAACGGAATGGACGATCGTTGATCCGGCAAAATCGGAAAAGCCCAGTTCACTCAACCAGCCCGCGCCCCAAGTCCACGCGCCTTGAATGGGATAGATAAATCCGGTCAGGATAATGACAAAGGCGAAAAATGGAAAGAGCTTGATACGCTCGGCCAAGGTTCCCGATACAATAGAGGCCGCTGTGGCCACAAAGACCATCTGAAAAAACCAGTCAGAGGCCGAAGAATAGCCCGTTTCCACATTAATCACTTCCGTGGCCGCTGTCTCGCTTGCGCCCCACAAGGAAAGCGAGCCAATAAACCCGCCGTCGACACCCGAATACATCAGATTATAGCCCACGAGGAAATACAATATTCCCGCCAAGGCATAAAGCCCGACATTCTTCACGCACATGGTCGCCACATTCTTGGTGCGAACCAGTCCGGCTTCGAGCATACAAAAGCCCGCCGCCATCCACATCACAAGGAAACCACCAATCAGGAACAACAAGCTGTTCAGGATATAACCAACTTCCGGATCAACGGCGGCATGGGCCGATGCCGTGAACCCCACAGTAAGGACAAAAGCCAAAAGGGTTCCCGTAAAGCCGTTTTTTAAAATTTTCTTATTCATCATCATACTCCTAAAGGGCCTCTACGCCCATTTCACCAGTTCTTATTCTCAAGGCCTGCTCAAGATCAAATTCAAATATCTTGCCATCCCCGAAATCACCCGTATGGGCCGACTGGCGCAGGGCCTCACGTACAGCCTCCACCATATCGTCGGAAATCGCCATCTCGAGGCGCAGCTTCGGCACAAAGGCCACCTCATATTCCGCGCCGCGATAAATTTCCGAATGGCCTTTCTGGCGGCCATAGCCTTTGACCTCACTCACCGTAAGACCATTCACACCGACATCGTTCAATGCCTGCCGAACATCATCAAGCTTGAAGGGCTTGATTATTGCCATAATCATTTTCATAGATTTTCCTCTCTTTACCTTTTACAACACCCCCTCCCTTTCAAGAGATGTGCCAGAATTGGCATTTTTCACTAAGCGACTGACAACTAAGCTCTTTTAGAGAATTGTCATATTTCCTGCTGACGATATCCATGCTAATGATGTTTAATATTTAAGCATATTTTCTTTATGGTCATTATTTAGGCAGTCTTTTTCATTTGCGGCAACCCCTTGTGACGGTTAAAAAGAGACATGAAAAAAAATGAACCTGAAACATATGATCTGGTCATTTCCGGCGGCGGGGTCGTGGGCATGACCTTGGCCGCAGGCTTGGCACAAAATGGCCTTACCGTCGCGCTGGTCGAATATAATGATATTGCCGAAAGCCTGAATGATGAATTTGATGGCCGTTCCTATGCCATATCCTATGCGCCCTATATCATGATGCGAGCCTTGGGCCTGTGGGATAAATGGGCCAAAGATGCCCAGCCCATCAATGAAATCCATATTACCGATGGCCATTCACCGTTATTTCTACATTTTGACGAAAAGGAGCTTGGAGAGGGGCCGCTTGGCCAGATGGTCGAGGTAAGGCATTTACGCCAAGGCCTTTTTGAGGCCGTTCAGGAACAGGAAAATATCACCCTGATCACGCCGGATCATATCATTGATGTGGAAAATGCGCCGGGAAGCTGCACCGTGACCCTCAATAGCGGGCGAAAATTATCCAGCGCTCTTTTAATTTCTGCCGAGGGCCGGCAATCGCCTTTAAGAGAAATGATGGGCATTGGCATCAAAAGCTGGGATTACAAGCAGGTCGGCATCGTCACCACGGTTGAACATGAAATTGACCATGCCGGCACGGCCTATGAGAGATTTTACCCCAGCGGGCCTTTTGCCATTCTGCCCCTGAAAAACCGCCGCGCGTCCATTGTCTGGTGCGAGCCACCCGGGCGGGCCAAAACCATCATGGGGCTGTCCGATGCGGCGTTTGATGCGGAATTACGCAAAAAATTCGGGGATTTTCTGGGTGAGGTCAAACATCTGGGACAGCGCTGGGCCTATCCGCTCACCGCTCAATTGGCCGATGATTATACCGGGCCGCGTTTTTGCCTGATCGGCGATGCGGCCCACGGCATTCATCCCATCGCGGGTCAGGGCTTTAATCTGGGCCTGCGTGATATTGCCGCCCTGATCGAAGTTCTGGTGGATGCCAAACGTCTGGGCGGGGATTTAGGATCGGAACTTACCCTTGAGCGCTATGTCCGCTGGCGGCGGACAGATAATAATATTCTGGCCCTTGGCATGGATGGCCTGACGCGGTTTTTCTCTAACAACATCACGCCCGTTCGTCTCGCCCGCCAAATAGGTCTTGGCATTGTCGGGGAAATACCGCCCTTGAAAAGATTCTTCATGCGCCATGCGCGCGGCACTGTTGGCACATTGCCAAAATTATTGAAGGGCGATAAACTTTAAGCTTTTTATATCTCACTGGTCTATCTCACTGGTCTATCTCACGCGCCTCTTCGATCAGCATAATCGGGATGCCGTCGCGAATCGGGAAAGCCAGCGCAGCCTTGTCACTGATTAATTCACCGGCGGCCTCGTCATAACGCAGCGGCGTTTTGGTCAGGGGGCAGGCCAGAATTTCCAATAGCTTGGGATCAACTTTGCCATAATTTATTTTTTCGCTCTCTTGTGACTTTTCACTATCTTGTGACATGGAGTCATCCTCTAATAGATTTTATTGTATAAATTTATCCGATAATATAGCCCGCCCGCCAGACAGATCAAAAGCCATGATCTGAAGCATCAGGCTGGCGCGTTCTTTAATATTTTCCGCATTAAGCAAGGCCTGTTTTTCCCCCATGCCAAAGGGGCATATCATGGCAAGCGCATTGATCAATTCCTCATCACAGGCCTGCTCCAATGCCTCCCATTCAGGCACCACATTATAAAGCTTGAGATATTTCTCGACAGTCAAAACCAGTTTCTGGCGGGGGATATCATCCGACCGAAGCTGCGCCGCACAATCCTCGATAAATCTATCATAGAGAACCCGCACTTGCCGAAATGTTTGGACGCGGGGCAGCTCCTCAGCGATGTCAAAGCGGCTCAGCCCGGTGAGCAAGATGGTCAAGCCCCCGGCCTTATTTTCCTTAAGCTCGGAAATCATCCCAACGCAGCCCGTGGTAAAAAGCGGCCTGTTGCGGGGGGCTGCGCCATTCTGGTCATTGCCTTCCTGGTTTTCAAGGGGCGATACATTCGGCTGAACCATGCCGATAAGGCCATTGTTCTCCCGGGCATGAAAGACCATATCCAGATAACGGCTCTCAAAAATATTAAGCGGCAAATGTCCTTTCGGCAATAACAAAGCCCCGGTCAACGGAAAAACCGGCAAGACATCTGGTAAACGCGCCAATTCAAACAAAGTTTATCTTCCTTAGGTTTACATCTCATATCCCTGATCTCAGGGGGGGCAATCAGGAAAAAAGCAGGCTTGATAATTTCTTACGGATTTTTACCGTAAGGGGCTCCATAGGCCCGATGATTTCAAAGAAT
>JALSHF010000049.1 GCA_026982375.1 Emcibacter sp.
AATGAACCATCCGATAATTCTTGAGAAGCTGACGAAAAAGAGAGAATTAAGCCTATTCAATGATTTTGATCAATGATTCTGACTTTTTCTGTTAAATCAAATTCCCGGGCGACTTTGCTGAACCGCTTCATGACCACTTCATTGATAATCGCCTCATCCTTTTTACGAATATCAAGATACAGAATACCGTCCTCAACCACCAGGGAACCGGACTTCAAACCCTTTTCAGTTCCCCCGGAAATCCTTTGTACCAATCGCAAGGCAAGGCCGACCTTATTGGCATATTGAATATCGCCGGGTTCCAATAAGGTTTCGACCTTGGCTGTTCCGCTTTCGCCGGGAATGCCGCCGTAACAAATATAAAGAGCCAGCCCGATAAAGGCAGCGCCCCGGTGCGTGATCCCCAACAAACGACCATGCAATATCTCATATAATACTTTTTGCGACCTATATTCAGGATGCCCGCGCCAGCCCACATCGCTTAAGATTGATGCGGCATATCTTAAGCGGTTTGGCTCAAAGTCTTCGTCCGGAAACAAGGGATCAATCCAGCTTTGGATGCGTTTGCCATGTTCAGAAAACCGGCCATTTTTTTCCGCAATATCGTGGCAGGCCTCAAGCATCGGGTCCAAGGCCCGAACATCCTTGTCCATTGCCTCAAACAACAGCCCTTCACGCAGGCCATAACCGGAAATAACAACACATCTGGATTTTAATTTCTTAACCAGACGGTTCAATATATATGCCGATAGAGACAGAACTTTCAATCGCCGCGATGATAAATATGCACTATAATGTGCAAGCTCTGCAAAATGCATTTTTGACAGCCTCTCTGTCAGCTCAAGACATTCTTCACGGCTCATGATATAATGGTGAACATTATTCAGGACATATCCCGTCTCCATAATATGGATTTTTGCCAAGGCCCGCCAAGAGCCACCCACCGCGTAAAAATTTTCGCTGCTTTTCTCGCCCCAGTCAAGGGATTGCAAAGCCTTGTCAATATCTGCCTTGGGAGAAGATATGGTTTGACCATCCAGAGATTGATATTTCATAGGGCCAATAGGAAAACTGGCTTTTTCCAATATATCCCCACCCATAATTTTGGCCAGCTCAAGACTGCCGCCTCCCAGATCACCGACAATGCCATAGGCGCGCGGCAGGGCACATAAAACCCCAAGAGCCGACAGGCGCGCCTCCTCCGCACCGAAAACAACGGTGACATCCAAATCACAATCTTCTTTAATTCTTTTGACAAATTCGGGGCCATTTTGGGCATCTCGCACCGCCGCGGTTGCCACCACCCTAAAATTTTTCACGGACATTTTATCAAGCATCAAACGAAACCGCTTCAGGCTTTCAATAGCCGAATCCATAGCATCGTCCAGCATCAAGCCGCTTTCTTGTAATCCGCGCCCGAGGCCACATAGAATTTTCTCATTAAAGATCACATAAGGCGCGCGCTTCAGGCTTTCGTAAACCACAAGACGCACAGAGTTTGATCCAATGTCAATAACGGCAAATTTATTCAAAGATAATCTCTACTCTATTAAATGCAAGGGCAATTCCATGCCCTCTATTGCTTTTCCCATGCCAGACAAGCTTGGATTTTTTAAAAAATAATCATGGGCCGAAAAAGGTGCCTCTTCGGGCAGGCGGCGGTCATTGGGCCGATGATATGAATGATCTGCGCCCAAATACCAGCTTTGCATATTATCCTTCAGGTTGGCCACCATTATTTGCCCAAGAACCTGTGACTTTACGGTCGAATTCTCGATAGGGATCAGAGCCTCAACCCGCCGTTCGAAATTTCGCGGCATCCAGTCAGAAGAAGAAATATAAACATAGGCATGATCCGACGGCATCACATGACCATTGCCAAAACAGGTAATTCGGGAATGTTCTAAAAACCGCCCTACAATGCTTTTTACCCGAATATTCTCAGACATTCCCTTCACGCCGGGACGCAGACAACAAATGCCCCGCACCACCAGATCAATAGACACGCCGCTGCAAGATGCCTCATATAATTTATTTATCACAATAGGATCCACAATAGCGTTCAATTTGGCCCATATGCTTGCCGGTTTTCCGGCATGTGCAAAGTCAATTTCACGATCAATCATCTCAATCAACTTATTGCGAATGCCATGGGGCGAAATCACCACCTTTTCAAGCTCTTTGGGTTTGGCATAGCCCGTTAAATAATTAAAGATATGAATGGCATCCCGTCCCAAGGCCTCGTCATCGGTAAAAAAGGACAGATCGGTATATATTTTCGCCGTAATGGGGTGGTAATTTCCCGTGCCAAAATGGACATATGTCCTAAGATGTTCATCTTCCCGGCGCACAATAACCGATATTTTCGCATGGGTTTTTAATTCAAGAAAGCCATAAACAACCTGAACCCCCGCCCGTTCCATATCCCGGGCCCATTTAATGTTGCGTTCTTCATCAAATCTGGCCTTTAATTCCACTAGTGCCGTGACTGATTTTCCGGCCTCCGCAGCGTCTATCAACGCGCGAACAATGGGGGAATCATCACTGGTACGATATAATGTCTGCTTAATGGCCACCACCTCAGGATCCTGCGCGGCCTGACGCAGAAAGCTAATCACCGCATCAAAGCTTTCAAAAGGGTGATGAACAATAAAATCCTTTTCCCGAATAGCCGCAAAACAATCCCCGTGCTTTTCTTTTAGGCGTTGGGGAAAACGGGGCTCCAGCGATTTAAATTTAAGCGGGGGAAAATCATCCACGATCAACTGATCTACTTCGGCAATGCCCAGGACGCCGTTCACACTGATGATTTCTTTATCGGTAATTTTTAATTCTCTTTTGACCATTTCCAAGAGATTTCTCGGCATTTCAGAATTCACGTCAAGACGAATTACATGGCCGCGCCGGCGGCGTTTAAGGGCGCTTTCAAATACCCTGACCAGATCTTCCGCCTCTTCATCCACTTCCATCTCGCTATCGCGGATAAGGCGAAAGATTCCACCTGCCTTAATGGTATAATTGGGAAACAAAAGCCCAAGAAACAATGTGATGCAATTTTCAACGGAAATAAAACGTATCTTTTTACCCGGCAAGCGAACAAATCTTTTTGTTTGCCTCGGCACCGGCAGCAGCGCCAGCAACATTTTGCCGTCATCATTATTTTCCAGCTCCAGAACAATGGAAAAGCCAAGATTTGGAATGAACGGAAAGGGGTGCGCCGGATCAACGGCAAGCGGTGTCAATATGGGAAAAACATTCTCCAGAAAATATTGCTCAAGCCAACCTCTATCCTGATCGCTAATGTCATTTGCATCAATAAGGTCGATGCCTTCGGCCCTCAAACCATCAATCAGCGTTGCCCAGCGATTTTGCTGCGCCTTGATCAAATCTTCTGCCAGGGCATTAATCTGATCAAGCTGTTCGGCCGGCGTTAAGCCATCGTTGCTGATTTTTTCAACACCTGCGGTAATTTGTCCCCTGATTCCCGCAACACGCACCATATAAAATTCATCAAGATTGCTCCCCGATATGGACAGAAATCTCAGCCGCTCTAAAAGAGGGTGATTGGGATTATCAGCTTCCTCCATCACCCGCATATTAAACCTTAGCCAGGATAATTCCCGGTTGATCAATCGCTCATTCACAGGAAAATCATGGAACGGATATATATTTTCTTTTTTAGCTTTGGGCATAACCACCTTTATTTTTCCAACACATCCGCATGATCTTATGGCCAAAATATTTCATATTTGTGAAATATCCAACTATTAAATTTTGTCCGGCCGGTTATCCCTGCCCTGACCCAGCAAATTCCGCACCAGAGGAATGGTAATTTTTCGTTTTTTGGACAGCGATAACTCGTCAATTTTTCGGACAATGTCACGGGCCGCCTCAAAGGATCTTTCGATCCTCGGCAAAAGATAGGCAATCACGTCCATTGGGACATTGATCTGCCGGTCCATAAATTGTTTGACGATGACAGCGGCCAGCAATTCATCATCCGGCGGCCCAATTTCAATCGCCATGGCGGCCAACAATCGTGACCTTAAATCTGGCAAATCTGCCGGCCAATATTTCGGATGTTGCATGGCTGTCAGCAATAATGATCCCTCATTTTCCTTTTGCCAGTTATACAGATGAAATAACAGCTCCTGCATATCTGGCCGCCCAACAATCTGATCTACAGCCTCTATAATCAAACAATTTGGCAGCCCTTGAAGGTTGGTGACATCCATATCCTCCATAGCCATTCTTTTCGCGCCAGACTTTTGCTGCCACACATGAGACAAATGGGTTTTGCCGCATCCCGCCGCCCCGTAAACTATGGTGCAAGGGCTATTGGGCCAATCAGACCTGCTATATGGCCAGCTATCAATCCATTTCACGGCGGCTTCATTGGACGAGGTCACCAGATAATCCTCGGCCTCGAAGGCTTCGCGCACGGGAATATCAAAAGGAATTTGAACAGAGGACATTTTTAATCATTTCTTTAACGTCAAAATCCAGGAATGTCTAACCGAAGGGTTTATATTCTGATTTTCCATATTATCAGCCTGATCTGTTAAGATCGGATCTTCTCGAACAAGCGCCAGATTTTTCTGATCCAGTGCCAGCGTGATTTGTTCCACATCCCCTGAATGTTCCATTTCAACCGCCGCCTTATGCGTCGTCATTCTTTTGATGACAATATTGCGGATCAGCGAAATATTCTCCAGCCTTTTTTTGATCTCGAACCAGTCTTCACTTTGATTGAAAAGAATATCAACCTTCAAATGTGACGATGAATCAAAATGGATCATCACCTTTTCTTTCCAGCGATTATCCAGCCAATATGTGGCCTTCTTAATGGCCTTATTATATAATTCTGCTAGTTCATCTTCGCCGGGTTCCGTAACGCCTTCGCCTTCGACAACGATATTTTTATGCATGACTTTATTACCATCCTTGCCGATAATCACCAGTTCGATCATATTTTTATTTTCGCGGAAATCATATATTACCCGGG
>JALSHF010000050.1 GCA_026982375.1 Emcibacter sp.
CAGGAAAAAAATCAAAGAATTTACGGAAGGCAAGGGGGCCAATGTGGTTTATGATCCCGTTGGCGGTGAGATATTCCGGCAGAGTTTCCGTGCGATGGCACCGGAAGGCCGGATGCTGGTTATCGGTTTTGCCAGCGGTGATATTCCACAGGTTCCGGCAAATCATTTGCTTGTAAAGAATATTGAACTTATTGGCTTTTATTGGGGGGCTTACAAAATTTTCAAACCGGAAATACTTCAAGATTCCACCCGGCAGCTTTTTCAATGGTATGCAGCCGGCAAGATCAGGCCCCATATCAGCGCAACTTTCCCCCTGGAGAAAACCGCCGAGGCCATTCGCGCCCTGCGCAATAGGTCATCTTCCGGAAAAGTGGTCGTCACGATGGATTAATCAGCATTTTCAGGAAGTTTTCCGGATTTATTAGTTAAGTATTAATGGTGCTGAATTACAAATACATGTTCAAATATTTAATGTGAATCAGGACCCAATTATACCATGACTGTTTTATCCGAAGAAGCTCTAGAAAATTTATATGAATCAGAAGCCCTTGATGAGGCGAGGGAAGTCGCCGCCAGCCTTGAATTGCGGCTGCAACAAATGATCAGTTGCGATATCAGCAAGGAAAAAGCCAAAACACTGTTGATGCAGGATAGCTCAAATTTGCGCCTTAAGGTGAAAGCCGTCAATCTTCCCGGCTTGTCAGCCATATGCCAGCGTCTGGACGATTACCTTTGCCATATTGATGTGATCTCCACGCAGAATATACTCGATTTGCAGCTTTTCAGTGACAGTATTACCAAATCATTGGACGGCGACGCGGACGAGACTGTCGATATTGCTGAAGAAATCCGAACCTTGCCGCATCATGCAACTTTTAACGTTGCCGATATCACGGCTGTTCACAAGGATGTAACGCTTGTATTGCCAAAGAAGGTCGCCGCCAGAGTGGTTGAGCGTGAATTGGTGGAATGTGGTTATCGGGTGACGACTGTTCTGGATTCATTACAGGCCTTTGAAATCATTCTTGATACCAAACCGGACCTTGTGATATGTAGCGCCATGTTGCCGCGCCTTAGTGGCATTGATCTTCTTTGTGCGCTCCATGCAATGCCCTCCACAGTGAATATTCATACCGCCTTATTGACCAGCCTGCCTTTAAATCACCCGGATCTTGCTAAATTACCACCCGCCGCATCCATCATTCGGCGCGGCGAAGAATTTGGCGCGGATCTCGCGAATGTTCTTGAACGATTCAAAATCACATAATCATATTTCATAACAATTCTGTGCAGACCAAAAGGATCTCTATTCAATAGTGTTTGACTTTTTAAAATAAAAAATGTTACTCATCAGTAAGGTAAATAACATAGCCATCATTAACCATGTTAAAAATAGAGGGCAGCATGCAGGAAATCCTGACACAACTTGAAGAAAAACGCGAAGAGGCCCGAATGGGCGGCGGCAAAAAGCGCATCGATACCCAGCATAAAAAAGGCAAACTTACGGCGCGCGAGCGTCTTGATATATTGCTCGATCCAAACAGCTTTGAAGAATATGATATGTTCATGGAACATCGCTGCGTTGATTTTGGCATGATGGATCAAAAGATATCCGGCGACGGCGTTGTCATAGGGTCCGGCACCATCAATGGCCGCCTTGTCTATTGCTACAGTCAGGACTTTACCGTTTTTGGCGGTTCGCTTTCTGAAACCCATGCGGAAAAAATCTGCAAAATAATGGATATGGCCATGACGGTCGGCGCGCCGGTCATCGGCCTTAATGATTCCGGCGGGGCCAGAATTCAGGAAGGTGTTGCGGCCCTTGCCGGATATGCCGATGTCTTTCAGAAAAACATCATGGCATCGGGCGTCATTCCGCAAATATCAGTGATCATGGGGCCTTGCGCGGGCGGGGCGGTATATTCGCCGGCCATGACTGACTTTATCTTTATGGTAAAAGACAGCTCCTATATGTTCGTCACGGGGCCCGATGTGGTCAAAACGGTGACCAATGAAACCGTTACCCAGGAGGAATTGGGCGGAGCTATCACTCACACCACAAAATCAAGCGTTGCCGATATCGCCTTTGATAATGATGTGGAGGCCTTGAAACAGGTGAGGCGACTGGTTGATCTTTTGCCCGCAAATAATCGCGAAAAATCGCCTGATTTTCCAACTTTTGATGATCCTGACCGGGAGGAAATGTCACTCGATACATTGATACCTGACAATCCAAACAAACCCTATGATATGCATGAGCTTATTCAAAAAGTTATTGATGAAGGTGATTTCTATGAAATTCAGCCGGAATATGCCAAGAATATCATCACAGGCTTTGGCCGAATAGAAGGCAAGACAGTTGGATTTGTGGCGAATCAGCCCATGGTGCTTGCCGGTTGCCTTGATATTAACGCATCACGTAAAGCCGCGCGTTTTGTACGTTTCTGTGATTGTTTTAATATCCCCATTGTAACCTTTGTCGATGTACCGGGTTTCTTGCCCGGAACGCAGCAGGAATTCAATGGTATTATTAAACAGGGGGCGAAGCTGCTCTTTGCTTATGGCGAAGCAACGGTGCCAAAAATCACCATCATCACCCGCAAGGCTTACGGCGGCGCTTATGATGTCATGGCGTCAAAACATTTGCGCGGAGATTTGAATTTTGCCTGGCCCACGGCTGAAATTGCCGTTATGGGGGCCAAAGGGGCCGTGGAGATTATATTCAGAGCCGATATTGGCAATGAAGAAAAGATCGCCGCGCGCACTAAAGAATATTCCGATAAATTCGCCAATCCATTTATCGCAGCGGGCAGGGGCTATATTGATGACGTGATCATGCCCCATGCATCGCGCCGGCGGATTGCAAGGGGACTTCGTATGTTGAAAAACAAAGAACTCAGCAATCCCTGGAAAAAACACGATAATATTCCGCTTTAAACCATAAGAAGAACAAGATTATGTTTTCAAAAATATTGATCGCCAACCGTGGTGAAATTGCCTGCCGTGTCATTAAAACAGCCAAAAAAATGGGCATTAAAACAGTTGCTGTATATTCAGATGCCGATGCGGAAGCCCTGCATGTATTAATGGCCGATGAGAAGGTGCATATTGGTCCCTCTGCGGCGGCGGAAAGTTATCTGATCGCCGATAAAATCATTGACGCTGCAAAGAAAACCGGCGCAGAGGCCATTCACCCGGGTTATGGCTTTTTGTCTGAAAATGCTGATTTTTGCGAGAAGCTTCAAAAAGCAGAGATCACTTTTATTGGCCCGGGGGTCAAAGCCATCAGCGTGATGGGCGATAAAATAGCTTCCAAAAAATTCGCGGATAAAGCCGGCGTAAATACGGTGCCCGGCAGCACTGAAATCATCAAGGATTCTGCCCACGCGGTACGGATATCCGGCGAAATTGGCTATCCTGTGATGATCAAAGCATCCGCCGGCGGCGGCGGCAAGGGCATGCGCATTGCCTATGATGATGCCGAAGCCATAGAAGGCTTTTCATCCGCGACCAATGAAGCCATTTCAAGCTTTGGTGATGACCGTATCTTCATCGAAAAATTCATTGAAGAGCCGCGTCATATCGAAATTCAGGTTTTAGGCGACAGCCACGGCAATGTCATTTATCTGGGCGAACGGGAATGTTCTATTCAACGCCGTCATCAAAAGGTTATTGAAGAAGCGCCAAGTCCTTTTCTTGATGAGGCAACCCGAAAACATATGGGCGAACAATCTGTTGCCCTGTCCAAGGCCGTAGAATATCAGTCCGCGGGAACCGTAGAATTCATTGTCGACAAGAACCGGAATTTTTACTTTCTGGAAATGAATACAAGGCTTCAGGTTGAACATCCGGTTACCGAATATATCACCGGCGTTGATCTTGTCGAACAAATGATCCGCGTGGCTTACGGTGAAAAATTATCCCTCAGCCAGGATGATATCAAGCTGACCGGCTGGGCCATGGAATCACGGATATATGCCGAGGATCCGTTGCGGGGGTTCCTGCCCTCTATTGGCCGTGTTATAAAATATTCTCCGCCGGAAGAAAGTGAAAATATTCGCGTCGATACGGGCATTTACGAAGGCTCGGAAATCAGTATGTTTTACGATCCCATGATTGCCAAACTCGTGACCTACGGCGAGACCCGTGATCAGGCAATTGCCCATATGAGGCAAGCCCTTGACCGATATTATATTCGGGGGCTAAATCATAATATTCCTTTTCTGGCCGACGTTTTGAACAGCAAGCGGTTTCAGTCCGGCAATATCACCACCAATTATATCGCCGAAGAATATCCCGATGGCTTTACAGGCGGTGCGTTAACCGATGAAACCAGAAAGATAATGATTGCTGTGGCGCAAACGGTTCATTCGTTTGAAATTGGCCGCCAATCACATATTTCCGGAAGAATGAATGACGCAAATTTCGCCGATAACTGGATTGTCACGATCGGCGGCGAGAATTTTGCGTCCTCATTTTATGCCACGGACGATGGCTGCGCTGTGTTAAGTGATGATGAAACCCATACCGTCATAACCGACTGGGTGCCGGGAAAACCCTTATTTGAGGCCAATATTAACGGCAAAGAAATTTGTGTTGAGGTAGATAAATTACTTGACGGATATTTGTTAAGCCATAATGGCGTTACAGAAAAAGTCTATGTTCGCACCCCAAGGGAAGCCGAGCTTGCGGCCTATATGCCGGAAAAAATTGCACCGGATATGTCTAATTTCCTTTTATGCCCCATGCCCGGATTGGTTGTTTCCATTGCGGTGGAAGAGGGGGCCGAGATCAAGGCCGGCCAAGTCCTTTGCGTGGTAGAAGCCATGAAAATGGAAAATATTCTAAAAGCGGAAAAAGACGCTGTGATTAAAAAAATCTCAGCCATAGCCGGTGACAGCCTCGCCGTTGATCAAGTGATCATCGAGTTCGATTAATGCTGGAGGCCGGTCATAAAGCAGTCCGTCTTGTCATCTCGGGCCGTGTGCAGGGGGTATGGTACCG
>JALSHF010000051.1 GCA_026982375.1 Emcibacter sp.
AATCTTCGCTATCATTTTCACTTCAAGGAATAGCCATGTTGTTATTTGTGGGACTGGGAAACCCCGGCAGTAAATACAAAAACAATCGGCATAATATCGGATTTATGGCGGTGGACGAGATTGTTCACCGCCATAACTTTTCTGCACCTAAAGCGCAATTTCAGGGCCTGGTCTCTGAAGGACGATTTGGGTCAGAAAAAATACGGGTTCTGAAGCCACAGACTTTTATGAATCTTTCCGGCCAATCGGTAAGTGAAGCCGCACGATTTTACAAAATCGCCCCGGAAGATATTTTTGTCTTTTATGACGAGCTCGATATTCCCGAAGCCAAAATTAAATTTAAAACCGGCGGCGGCAATGCAGGCCATAACGGCCTTCGCAGCATAGATCAGCATATGGGCAAAGACTATCACCGCATTCGCATGGGCATTGGTCATCCGGGCCATAAAGATCGCGTGACGGGCCATGTGCTTGGCAATTTTGCAAAATCTGATGACCAATGGCTGGGCCCTTTATTGGATGCTGTGGCCTATGCTGCGCCAAAACTTGCTGATCGAACCGGCGAAACGCGCGGCGCTGGGTTTCTGAATGAAATCGGGTTACAACTTAAACCAAACAACAATTAACGGATTTTTATTATGGGTTTCAAATGTGGTATTGTCGGCTTGCCAAATGTGGGGAAATCAACGCTTTTTAACGCGCTGACCAATACGGCTGCAGCCGCAGCAGCCAATTATCCCTTCTGCACCATCGAGCCTAATGTGGGTCAGGTTCCTGTGCCGGACTCTCGCCTGAATCTACTTGCCGAAATCGCTAATTCAAAAGAAATCATACCGACACAATTATCCTTTGTTGATATTGCAGGCCTTGTGCGCGGGGCGTCACAGGGCGAAGGACTGGGCAATCAATTTCTGGGCAATATCCGCGAGGTAGACGCCATCATTCATGTATTGCGTTGTTTCGAAGATGATGACATTACCCATGTGGAAGGCGTCATAGACCCTATCGCCGATGCCGAAACAGTAGAGACAGAATTAATGCTGGCGGATATTGACAGCCTTGTGAAACGTAAAGCCGGCCTTGAACGCCGCATTCGCGGGCAGGAAAAAGATGCCAAAACAATTATGATTATGGTTGAGCGTTTACTGGCTGTTCTGGAAGAAGGCAACCCCGCGCGCATCATAGAGGCGGCTGACGAAGAAGAACAGAAGCTCATCAACGAGCTACAGCTATTGACCACAAAACCTGTGCTTTATGTTTGCAACGTCAGTGAAGATGATGCGGCATCCGGCAATGACCTTACCAAGCAGGTCGAAGAGAAAGCCACAGCGGAAAATGCCGTATCGGTCGTTATCTCTGCGGCGCTGGAAGCTGAAATTGCCCAGCTTGATGACAAAGAAGAACAAAAAGAATTTCTGGAAGAGCTTGGGCTGGGCGAGACCGGCCTTGGTCGCGTGATTAGTGCGGGCTATGGCTTGTTAGACCTCATCACTTATTTCACCGTTGGGCCAAAGGAAGCCCGTGCATGGACCGTGGCCCAGAACACCACGGCCCCAAAAGCCGCCGGTGTTATTCATACGGACTTTGAAAAGGGCTTTATCAGAAGTGAGACCATTTCCTACGCCGACTACATCGAATGCAAGGGCGAGAATGGCGCAAAAGATGCCGGAAAAATGCGGCTGGAAGGCAAAGAATATATCGTTGTAGACGGTGATATATTACATTTCCGCTTTGCAAATTAGGCATAGATTGAAGGGTGAGTTATGAAAGTATTTGAAGATTTTACCGTTGGTACAACAGATGAGTTTGGTGATTACCTCATTACGGAAAAAGAAATCATCGAATTTGCTCAAAAATATGATCCCCAGCCCTTTCATACAGATCCGGAATTTGCAAAGAAATCTTTCCATGGCCAAATCATAGCCAGTGGCTGGATGACATGCGCCGTGATGATGCGCATGCTATGTGACCATCTTTTAACAAAAAGCAGCAGTATCGGTTCCCCCGGTGTGGATAATATACGCTGGGCCAGACCGGTTTATGCCGGAGATAACCTTAAAATTTCCGCCAAAATTCTGGAAGCACGGGAATCCAAAAGCAAACCCGGATTAGGTATTGTCAAATACAGCGTAACGGTCTTAAATCAAAATAATAAAGCCGTCATGTCACTCACCTCAACGGGAATGTTCCTAACCCGCGCGGCCTTTGCCGCCAGCCAGAAAAGTTAAATGCGGCCTATTCTAAAGCTAAGGGGCCATTTGATATTTTTCCTATCATTGGCCGCCCCCCAAACAGCACAAAGATCTGAATAAACTTCCTTCAAGGGGTCTTCGCCCCGGGCGGCCTTATAAGCTGCCACAGAAGACCATGTGGCCAAATAGCCCATAAGGTCATCCAGCGACCAAAGCATTGTCATATTAAATTCCGGAATTGCCCTATCCGCCTCAACGAAAGGAAAAGCCATTGCGGCGTAATTATCCCAGACAAGCCTCGCGCCGCCTGCCCCGTGCCGGTTGCACAGTCCCAAGCCAGATCATGGCCTTCACATAACCCTGATAAATATTCATATAAGTCTTCGGGGTATTGGGGCCGAAACCTGCCATAAGCCTTTGATTGTGCAGAAAAATGGTCTTTAAATTCTGACATTGTTGTAACCTTGTAATAAAAAAGGGCCACCAAACGGCAGCCCTTTCACAAATCATCTCATTAAAAAAACTCAGGCAAGGTCATCGCCTTTTTTGATTTTTCTCCAAACGCGTCTATTGACGAAATACAGCATGATGGTCAGAATAGACATGAAAATAATGACCTTCAGGCCCATCTTTTTACGCACTTCCATTTTTGGTTCTGCGGCCCAATACATGAATGTCGCCACATCTTTTGCCATCTGTTCTGTCGTCGCGGGCGTGCCGTCGGCATATTCAACCATGTCATCAAATAATGGCGGTGCCATGGCGATTTGATTGCCGGGAAAGGCTTCATTATAGCTCATGCCTTCCGCCAGTTCGACACCCTCAGGCGCGTCCTCATGATAGGTATTAAGAATGCCGACGATATAATCTTCGCCGTAAATGCTGTTCCAGGGCGTGAATAAAGACAGATGCTCACGCGATTTTCCAAGAAGGGAGAAATCAGGCGGGAATGCCCCGTTATTTGCATCGCGAGCCTCTTCCTCATTAGCATATGGCGCCGGAAAATAATCCTGTGGGAAACCCTTTCGGTATTTTTCTTCGCCTTCATCGTCATAGCCATTGGGGAATTCATATTCTGCGGCTAAGGCTTTTACTTCATCCGCATTATATCCCAGCGCTTTCAATTCCCGAAAGGCCACCATATCCAATGAATGGCAAGAGGCACAGACTTCCTTATAAACCTGAAGTCCCCGCTGCAATGACGCTTTATCAAACATCCCGAAGGGCCCGGCATGAGGCCAATCGTATTTTTTAAGCGGATAGGCACTCGCCCCGGCCGCATTGGCTGCGCTAAAGCCGCCAATGGTTAGAGCGGAAACCACTAAAGTCATAAGGCCGATATTTTTTAGTCTATTCAACATGTCTAGCCTTTCTTATTTGCATCAAGTACGGACTGAGCAATACTTATGGGAACAGGTTTGGTTGATTCCATACGACTGACCAAGGGGACAATCACAATGAAATAGGCAAAATAGAATATGGATGAAATCCGGCCCATTGTTAACGCATCAATGCCGCCTGCCATATCAATCATGATCTCATCCGGCAATTTCGTTCCCAGATACCCCAGATAAAGCGTATTAATCAGGAATAACCAGAAGAAGAAAGCTGTCGTCGGACGAAATTTAGCCGACCTGACTTTTGATCCGTCCAACCAGGGAAGAACAAAGAAAATCAGAATGGAAGCAAACATAGCGATCACGCCAAACAACTTATCCGGTACCGCCTTCAAAATTGTATAGAAGGGCAGATAATACCATTCAGGAACAATATGAGGCGGTGTTACCATCGGGTTTGCTTCGATATAATTATCCGGATGCCCCATGATATTTGGCATATAGAAAATGAAAATTGCCAAAATCACGATAAAGAAGGAAAGGCCAAATAAATCCTTTGCCGTATAATAGGGATGGAATGGAATTTTATCCCCCGGCCCCTTGGCATCAATACCAAGCGGGTTATTAGACCCCGGAAGATGCAAAGCCCATATATGCAATATGACCACCCCGACAATAACAAATGGCAGGAGATAATGCAGGCTGAAGAAACGTTGCAAGGTGGGGTTATCAACGGCAAACCCGCCCCATAACAGATGCAATATACTTTCGCCCATACCCTCATAAAAATCAAAGGCCCCAAACAGGTTGGTAATAACCGTCGCGCCCCAGAAGCTCATTTGACCCCAGGGAAGCACATACCCCATGAAACCCGTGGCCATCATCAGCAGATATATCACAAGCCCCAGGAACCATAAGACTTCACGCGGCGATTTATAAGATCCAAAATACATACCGCGCAGAATATGAATATACACAACCACAAAGAACATGGAGGCACCGTTGGAATGAGTATAGCGTATCAACCAGCCATAATTCACATCACGCATGATATGTTCAACGGCCCGAAAGGCCATATCAACATGCGGCGTATAATGCATAACCAATATGACGCCGGTTATGATTTGTACGACGAGCATAAAGCCGGCCAATGAACCAAAGTTCCACCAGTAATTTAAATTACGCGGCGCAAGATAACCCGCGCCAAGTGTGCTATGCATAAGGCCCAGAATCGGCAGGCGATCCTCGAACCATTTCACTGCCTTGTTTGTCGGCTGATAATTAGATGATCCCATTTTTTCCTCCTTAACCAATCTTGACCGTTGTATCGTTCAAAAACGCATATTTCGGCACTTCAAGATTGCGCGGGGCAGGTCCTTTGCGGATCCGGCCTGAAATATCATAGTGAGAGCCGTGACAAGGGCAGAACCAAGCGTTAAAGTCACCGCGTTGATCTAATGGCACACAACCAAGATGAGTGCAAACCCCAACCATAATCAACCACTCGGGACGTTCGGCGCGCGCCTGATCATCTTCTGGATCAATCAGGTCAGTTGCCCCATTGTCCGCAACCGCTGTTTTAATCTCGGCCGCTGTTCTATGGCGAATAAAAATTGGTTTTCCGCGCCAGAGAATTTTTAGCGTTTGGCCCTCAGGTATCGCGGTTAAATCCACTTCTACCGAGGCAAGCGCCAAAACATCGGCAGACGGGTTCATTTGATCTACAAGGGGCCAGACGACAGAGGCAGCGCCTACTGCGCCAACAGCGCCCGTTGCAACATAAAGGAAATTACGGCGGGTAACCCCCTCTTCATGCTCTACTTGGTCTTTGGTGGTCATTTAGAGAAACCTCTTAAATAATATATTATACAGATTAGTTATATAATGTTGATCAAGAGGACAGGATAAAAAACACGCTCTTTTAAAATAATAAAGAAACCAAGTTCTTCAGGCTACCCCACCCTTTCATAATACACCTTCCTGATGTACTCAGAATATCGTTAATATGCAATAAATTTATGAATAATATAGCTATTTTCTTAAAATAAATTTTCTTCACATATCAAGATTAGTTTATGAGTTTAAGGAAACACGCGTTATTTCCATTAGGTGATGTTCGTTTCCACGCGTTCTGATGATACCCCCCTGCTCTTTTGTTGAAACATTCTTAAAAAAAATCTATATCATGAATTTATTAATATAAACCATTTTAAAAGTGATCAACACTATGCAACTTGCCCTTTATCAGCCTGATATTCCGCCCAATACGGGAACCATCATTCGCCTGGCGGCCTGCCTGGATGTCAGGGTGCATATCATTGAACCCTGTGGTTTTCCTTTTGGGGAAAAATCTTTTCGCCGCGCCGGCATGGATTATATTGATCAAAGCATGATCACCCGCCATAAATCATGGGATCATTTTCTGGAAGCGATCAATGATTCACGCATTATTCTGCTGACCACCAAGGCCGATCATATTTATACGGATATTTCTTACCGGCCTGATGATATTCTTTTGCTCGGCAGGGAAAGTGCCGGTGTCCCGGATGACGTCCATGACCGCGCAGATAAACGGGTGATCATCCCCATGACCCCTGAAACACGATCATTGAATGTTGCGGTTTCTGCCTCTATGGTACTTGGTGAGGCCTTGAGACAAACAGATTCATTTCCACCCTACGCAGGTAAACAATCGAATTTATGACATTATTAGATACCGATATCACCAAACAACGCCAGCTCCGCGCTCAAGCATGGTTTAAGGATTTGCGCGATCAGATTTGCGCGGCTTTTGAGCAATTGGAAGATGACCTGAGCGGAACATATTCTGACCGTCCGGCGGGGCGGTTTGAACGTACATCATGGGACAGACACGATGATCCGAAGAATGGCGGCGGCGTCATGTCGGTGATGAAGGGCCGGGTTTTTGAAAAGGTCGGGGTCAATATCTCCACTGTATACGGCGAATTTCCGCCTGAATTTGCCAAATCCATGCCCGGCGCGGATAAAGACCCCAGATTCTGGGCCAGCGGCATTTCACTTGTCGCACATATGCACAGCCCCCTTGTCCCCGCCGTTCATATGAATACCCGCCATATTATCACGGCCAAGGACTGGTTTGGCGGCGGCGGCGACCTTAATGCGGCCATCCCCAATGCTGTGGATACTGCGGATTTTCACAGCAGCTATAAACAGGCCTGCGACAGGCATGATCCGGCATATTTTCCAAAATATAAAAAATGGTGTGATGAATATTTCTATATCACGCACCGCAAGAAAGCCCGGGGCGAAGGCGGCATTTTCTATGATCAATTGAATAGCGGTGACTGGGAAAAGGACTTTGCCTTTACCCAGGATGTTGGCCGGGCATTTCTGAATATATATCCGGATCTCGTTTCCCGCCATATGAACGAAGAATGGACCGAGGAACAACGCGAAAAACTGCTTTATTACCGAGGGCTTTATGCGGAATTCAACCTTGTCTATGATCGGGGAACCACTTTTGGCCTGAAAACAGGCGGCAATGTTGATGCGATCCTCATGTCCCTCCCCCCCCAAGCCAAGTGGCGGTAAATTAAAAATGCCAAGTGGCGGTAAATTAAAAATGCCAAGTGGCGGTAAATTAAAAATGCCAAGTGGCGGTAAATTAAAAATGCCAAGTGGCGGTAAATTAAAAATGCCAAATGGCGGTAAAATTTATAATCATGGTAACAACAGATGAAATGGGACTTTCCGGAAGAGATACATAACCTAGAAATACCCACATTGGGCGGGAAATACCTGTGGGCGGATATATATCTATTGGATGATTGGCGCATTCAAAAAAATATTCTGTCCGAACATTTTCGGCTCCTTGATGACAAAGACAAAAGACGGGCCTGGGGGAATTATGAACACTGCCGTCAGAAACTTGAAGCTTTTAAACAAAAACTGGGGTTAAAATTCCCAAACAAGCATATATTTCTTATTTTACACGGCCTGGGACGTCATAGAAGTTCTATGGCAAAGCTCACCAATAACTTGCGTGATAAAGGTTTTGCCGCCTATAGTTTAAATTACCCCAGCACATTCCAGCCCGTTGACAGTCACGGAGATGACCTTGAACATCTCCTGAATGAACTTGACGGCGTGACGGCGGTCAGCTTTATCGGCCATAGCCTCGGCGGATTGGTGGCGCGGACTTTATTATCGCGCAAAAATAGCTGGCGTAAAAAAATAGACGCGCGGCATTTAATCACGATTGGCACCCCCAACAACGGGGCCAAAATTGCCGATATGATGAGCGGCCTGAAGCTTTTTCGCGCCATTGCCGGCCCGTCAGGTCAGGACGTACGGCCATACAAGGCACAAGACTTGCCCCCCCCCGATATTCCCACATTGGTCATTGCGGGCGGGCGGGGCACAAAAGCCGGATTTAATCCTTTGTTAGGGGAAGATAATGACGGCATTGTCACGGTCGATGAAACGAAAATTGATGGCATGAAAGATTTCAAGCGGATCAAAGTCATCCATACCACCATCATGGATCACCCGGAAACGCTTCAGGCGATCTTAGATTTCATCGCGTGATTTTAGCCAGATTTTCTTTCCGCGTCAGATGTCAGCATTTCTTCCCGCGTCAGTTGAAAATCACTCTGCGCCCATTCCTGCTCAAGCGCGCGTAATTTCCGTCCTATTTCCACGCCGGACTTTAGCCCCCCTGCCATCAAATCCTTCCCCTGCACGGGAAAGACCGGTATGGGCCATGCCTCTCCATAGGCCAGAATCTTGCGCCAAGCCTCATGATTTTCATCCCCCGCCGCATGGGCCCAGCTTTGCAATAGAGCAAAAATAAAAAGATCTCTGCCATAATGATATATGACCCGCCGAATGTCCTTCTGGCTCATGTCCGTTTGTAGCGAAATATCATGATTTGCATAATTTTTCAGGATTTTGACCTGTTTATTAGATAATTTCAAATGACGGTTTATATTCTCTATTGCTTCATTGTCTTTACGCAACAAGCAGGATAACCGGGCCAGAATATTACATTTTCCCAGAGCTTTCTCCACGCGAACATAAGCATTCAGTTCCTGTATATCCTCATGATTTGGGATTATTTTGTCCAATATTCCCCCTTCATCCATGACTTTCATGACCGGCAACAGTGTTTCAGACCCCAGAATTTTAAAAACCTCCTGTGCCAGCCGTTCACCGGACAGCTTGTCGATCAATGACTTGTTTTTAAGGCAGGCGGCCAGACCCGCCGGATCCATTTCACCCTGCCCTATTTGTGCGGCGAATCTGAAAAATCGTAAAATACGTAAGGCATCCTCATGAATACGCTGATCCGCATCACCAATGAAACATACCCTTCGCGCGGCAATATCGCGAAGGCCGCCGCAAGGATCATAAAGGCTGCCATCCGCATCAAGGTAAAGGGCGTTAATGGTGAAATCCCGCCGCCGGGCATCTTCCTGCCAATCATCGATATAAACCACTTTGGCACGGCGGCCATAGGTCTCTTCATCCCGTCTCAGCGCAGTGATTTCAAAGTTATGCTTATCCACTACGGCGGTTATTGTCCCGTGTTTCAAACCCGTAGGCACAACCTTTACGCCGGCTTTTTTCAATCGTCTCATAGTTTCTTCGGGCCGCAGACTACAGGCCATGTCAATATCAATAATCTTGCGGCCGAGCAGGGCATCTCTGACACAGCCCCCAACCATTCGGGCATTTAACCCATCCCTGTTCAAAATATCAAGCAAGTTAACCAATGACGGCATGCGCAACCATGGATGATCACTGACGGGTATTTTTTTAACAATTTCCATCAAATATGCCCATTAATCAATTTTGCAAAACGAACCAGCATAGCAGCCGTCGCGCCCCAGACATTATGCTTTTCATTCATAAGAACATAATAATGCCGCCGCTGTTCGTTCCAGACCCGGCTCTCAAGTTTATGGTTTTTCTCATCCAGAATATAATCCAGCGGCAATTCAAAGGCTTCGGCCACCTCGCCCGCATCCACCCTCAAACGATATGCCGGCTGAATGATGGCCACGATGGGCGTGATCACATATCCGGTGACGGTTTCATAATCCTCCATCCCGCCAAGGACGTCGATATGAGTTCGTTCAATACCGACTTCCTCTTCCGTTTCGCGCAGGGCCGTTTCCATGGCATCCGCATCTTCCGGCTCGCACCGCCCGCCGGGGAAACTGACCTGACCGGAATGAGCCTTCAAATGCTGCGCTCTTTTGGTGAGCAACACTGTCATGCCATCCTTATGATCCACCAGAGGGATCAGCACAGCGGCTGGCTTCAAGGGCAATTCAGATGTATGATAATCCGCATCAGGCCGATAAATATTATGATCGCCATATGTGGGCCGCCGCATACTGCGTATTTCCGCTGTCTGCCGCGCACGCTTCAGATCGGGGTCATAACCGGCAAATATATCTGTTATTATTTTTCTCATTCACTGGCTTCAATTGGATCAGGGCTGGTTTCAACCGGGCCAAGCGCAAAAAAGCTTCCGGCGCTCCATACCCCATATTGACCATCTCTCTCCTCAACCATTTCAGCCAGTTGGTAATAGACGGATCGCGCGATGAGGGCTTCCAGCCTGCCGCGCACAAGAATATAGGGTGACGGCTCGCCTTTGGCGGAAAATTCCATGCGCAGGGGGTGATTTGCATTCAGTGTTACCACATCATCCACATTCGTTCTAAAATGCAGGGTTTGATCATGCCCCGCGCCCTCAATGCGCATTTCAACCGCAACGAACGGCGCATCATCAACACGGATACCAACTTTCTCCACCGGCGTAACCAGATAATATTTTCCGTCATCATCATGGCGCAATATTGTGGAAAAAAGCTTCACCATGGCCGGGCGGGAAATAGCCGAGCCCATATAATCCCAGCTGCCGTCCCGTTTGATATGCATATCTATATCGCCGCAAAATTCAGGGTTCCATAGATGCACTGGCGGCAGCCCCTTTGCACCTGAAGCTTCGCCAGATATTTTTTTGGCCTCTGCGGCAAATAAATCAGGCCTGAAATTTATTTTATCGGTCATAACCCTAATATAGGAAATTCATATGACAATGAGAAGACATTACCGGTTATTTAATTTTTGAAATCATCCCCTTTACCCCTTTCAGGGCATTCGGGACCAATTCCTGCGCCAGCAAGCGGGCCTTATCCACAGGGCCCGGCATTTCAAGCCCCAGGGCCAAACTGCGGCTAAAGCCAACTTTGCGGTAATATGTTTCATCACCCACCAGAATAACTCTTTTATGCCCCTGTTCCTTAGCCGCTTGCAATCCATGCGCCATTAAATCAAGACCGATCCCCTGTCCGCGATAATCATTATCGACAGCAATGGGCCCCAGCAATAAAGCCTCATATGACCTATCGTTATCTATAATCAACAGGGGCCAGAACTGAAGGCTGGCGATAATAACCTCGTCAGACATAGTGACAAAGGATAGCCCCGGCACCGCAGGGACGTCATCACGCAATCTATAGGCCGTTTTCTTCTGTCGGTCCTCGCCAAAAGCCTGATCGAGCAAAATCTCTATTTTCGATATATTATTTGGTTTGCTGGCCATTATTTGATACATTATTCTGAATACTCATCAATTACTTACTTATTGTGCAATTAGCATAATAAGTATTATGGCGCAAGCGAAATGATTTCAATAGGTAATTAACGTCAAAAAAGGCGACGCAAAAAACGCCGCCCTATCTTGGAATATCTTGATAATTATGAGGGGCTTACCAGTCAACCTGAAAACGCAGGGCAAAGGCATTCACATCTGTAACACCCGCGGGATCATTGGTGATATCCGAAAGTGAATAATTTGCCATAACGCGCGTATAATTATTCAGATGCCAATTGACCCCGAATATCATCGTGTTTTGCTTGCCGCCCATGACGGCCTCTTCCATATCATTCAATTCAATAGTGTCATAGCGAACCGCCAACTGCCATGCCCCCATACCGCCTTCGGAAACAGGGCTCTTGACTTTCGTGCGGCCCATTTTGCCTTTTTTATAGCTGCGGCTTTCACCTGTAATAAAATAACTTGCGCTGATATAGCCGCCGGAAAGGCTGGCATTTTGATCCATCCCAATCCGGTTCACGCTTAAGACGGCATATTCACTCTGTAATGAAAAAGGCCCCATAACCCCGGCGGCTTCCAGCCCCCAGAATGTATCACTTTCGGCATCACCAACATCCGTTCCGCGAAAGTCCGCGCTGACATAACGATTTGCCGCCAGATGACTGTGGGGGCGTTGACGATAACGCGCACCTTCCCCATCCGAAAGTTCGCGGTATCTGACAGACGCCCCGACATGCAGGCGAATATTACCCTCATTCAATTTTGGTCCATATGTTACCCGCGCGGCATATGTGCGATCCTGTTGAGCGCTGGTATTTGCAAAATTACCCTGAAAAATACCGGCATTGAAGGTCACATCATTGGCGGCATATCCAACGGCGATACCAATTTGCCGGGCAAGCGAGAAGGCATCGGTAAAAGAGCCACGCTCCATAAATGTTATGTAGCGGCTAGACGTTTCCTCTTCCAATGAATTCGGCGTTTTAAATTGCCCAACCGTTATTGAAATTGGTTTCAGCTTCCACTGAAAATACGCATCCTTGATTTCAGACGCCCCACCTGTAAGATCAGCTTCAAACTTGTATTTAACATTATTAAAAACAATGCCTTCAACCCCAAGGCGCGCGGTGCGGAATTCTGTGGCATCCACTTTTTCAGCGTTAAGAGAATTGCCCGCAGAATCCTTAACAGAAATATTTGCGTAATCTGTAAAAATGCGGCCCCGAATTTTCATTTTGAATTTTCCATCCGCGCTGGATAATTCAGGAGCGCCTTTCCATTTAACTTTTAAATCAGGCGTTTTTTTGGATTCTGCCGCCGCTTTCTTTTCAAGTTCTTCAAGCTTTTTGCTCAATTGATTAATTTGTGCTTTTAATTCCTGCAAAGACTGCGCCGAAGCTATGGGTGAAAATGCCACACTACACAGAGCTGTTGCGGCCAATAAGCCAATAATGGGTTTCCTCATCTTCATTTCCTTTTTAAGATATAAATAATTCTAATATTGCTTTCAGGTGACAGCCTAATAAAACGTCACCTTCAGATCATTTAATATCCAGGCTTGATGTCAACAAAATGTACTTTTTGTTACATTAAAGTTACATCGCAATAAAGGCTTTTATAACAGCCCTTATTAAAATCAGATTAAAAACCGCCATTTATTGTCGGCGATAAAGAGGAACATCCTCGTCCGAGGAAGTTTGATATTTGACGGAAAAATCTTCAAAAGCTTCCAGCGCATCCACAATATCGCGGCCAGCCTTGATCTCAAAGGCATTGAAACCACAGCGCTGCAAATAAAACAGTTGATCCCGCATGACATCGCCGACGGCACGGATTTCTTTTTTATACCCCAACCGGTCGCGCAGAATTTTCGCCATGGAATAGCCCCGACCATCCGCAAAAGTTGGAAAATTTATCGCGATCAAGTCAAAGTGATGCAAATCATCCTTAATATCACTCAACATGTCATCAGGCTCAAGTTGAAGGCCGATATTGCGGCCGGAAAGATCCATTTCCTGCCATAGATCAAGAGAAACGATGATATTGCCTTCCGGCAGGTCGCCCTCCCCGCAATAATGCACCCAGTTATCTTCGATGATGGCCTTGTCTTTAATTATTTGCATAAAGCTGCTCCTTGAAAGGGCTCATTCCCAACCGGCGGTAGGCAGCGAGAAACCCTTCTCCCTCTTCCCGAAGGCGCGTATATGTTGACAGAATATTTTTCAAAGCCGGGATGATTTCATCCTGATCAAAACCAGGGCCAATAATTTTACCAATAGAGGCATCATCACCCGCCGATCCGCCAAGGGTGATCTGATAAAGCTCCTGACCCTTTTTATTCACGCCCAAAATACCAATATGACCCACATGATGATGGCCGCAGGCATTAATGCAGCCCGACATCTTCAATTTAAGCTCACCAAGGTCATATAAATAATCCATGTCATCAAAGCATGTGGTGATTTTATCCGCAATGGGAATGGACCTTGCGTTGGCCAACGTACAAAAATCCAGCCCCGGACAACAGATCATATCTTGCAGGGTGCCAATATTAGGCTCCGCAAATCCTATATCTTTCAAAGCTTGCCATAGCTGATATAAGTCGTCTTTCCTGACATCTGCAAACACAAGATTTTGCTCGTGGGTAGATCTGATCTCGCCAAAGCTGTAGTCATCTGCCATGTCTGCGACCGACAACATCTGTTCATCCGTAATATCTCCCGGCGGCACACCGGGTTTTTTAAGGGATAAATTGACAATGGCATAGCCGGGTTTTTTATGAGCCAGTATATTCTGCTTAACCCATAAAGAAAAATCTTTGTCATCCTGTAAATGCTGATTAAATGCTTCACTTTTATCAGGTAAATCCACATAATCGGGATCAGTGAAATGGGCCGTAACGCGATCAATTTCTGCCGCATCCAATGGTACAGCGCCCTCTTGCCTTAAAGCCGCAAATTCCGTTTCCACCAGTTCTATGAATTTTGGCAATTTAAGCTCATGCACCAGAATTTTAATGCGGGCTTTATATTTATTATCCCTGCGGCCAAACTGGTTATAAACGCGCATAATCGCTTCGGTATAAACCAGCAGGTCTTTTTCCGGCACAAAGTTATTGACCAGCTTGCCGATCATCGGCGTTCGGCCCATACCGCCGCCCACATAAATCTTAAAACCAACCTCACCGGCATTATTTTTCACCGCGCGGTACCCAATATCATGAAACAGAATAGCGGCCCTGTCTTGCGCGGCGCCCGTAAAGGCAAATTTAAACTTGCGCGGCAAATAGGCAAATTCCGGATGGAATGTCGACCATTGACGCATAATTTCCGCATAGGGCCGGGGGTCAACAACTTCATCCGCTGCCACACCCGCAAATTGATCGGCGCTGATATTTCGAATGCAGTTACCGCTGGTTTGGATGGCATGCATCTGTACCGAGGCCAGGTCATCCAGAATATCGGGCACATCTTCCAGCTTTGGCCAGTTAAATTGTATATTCTGACGCGTGGTCATATGGCCATATCCGCGATCATATTTTGTGGCAATATGAGCCAGCATGCGTAATTGACGGGATGACAACAAACCATAGGGCACGGCAACCCGCAGCATATAGGCTTGTATTTGCAGATAAAGGCCATTTTGCAGGCGCAATATGCGGAACTCATCCTCTTTCAATTCACCGGCAAGGCGTCTTTTTACCTGCCCCCTGAATTGAACAACACGTTCATCAACAATTCGCTGATCATTTTCATTATATTGATACATTTGACCTAACCCGGTTTCTTAAATAATAAGTTTATTTCACAGTAAAATTATGTGCTATATTATATTCTACATACACATATACGCTATTCAAAAATAAATACAAGTGCACCAAGGTGTTTTAGAAAAAAAGTCAGTTGAAAATTTTGAGTATTTTCTCGTACAGCAATACATTAGAGGAAAATAATATATAAACGAAAAATTAACTGTTTATAAAGAAATACAACCTAATATTAAAACTGTTAAACATTTTCCTCCCCAGACTTGGGCGGTCTCCATAGATGAGCCGCCCATTTTTTTATGTAAATACCATAAAATCAAAATTGCCTCTATATATAAGCAAGGGCGAGAGCTATAGTGCGGTATATTTCCCAATATAAATAGGTGAGACTTATTAAATGGCCCGCAGCGCCGCCTTTCCGACATATCATCTTGAAAAAGAAATTAACGGGCTTGTGTGCGGTGTTGATGAGGTCGGGCGCGGCCCCTGGGCGGGCCCCGTGATCGCCGCTGCTGTTATCTTGATTCCCAATCATATACCAGAAGGCTTAAATGACAGCAAAAAGCTGACGGTAAAAAAAAGAAACGCCCTATATCCTGTTATCATGGCACAGGCCCATGTGGGCTTTGGAGAAGCGAGCGTAGAAGAGATTGATCAGCATAATATATTGCAGGCAACCCTCCTTGCCATGCAACGCGCCGTCGATGATTTACCCCTGAAGCCTGATCATGCTTTGGTGGATGGCAACTATATCCCGAAACTGAAATGCCCCGCCACATCGGTCATAAAAGGCGATAATATTTCACTTTCCATTGCTGCCGCATCAATAATTGCAAAAGTAAAGCGCGATAAATTAATGCAGGATTTGAGTGAAATTTATCCGGAATATGGCTGGGCGAGCAACGCAGGATATGGTACCCCACTACATACAAAAGCACTAAGCCTTGTAGGTCCGAGTCGTTTTCACCGAAAATCCTTCGCTCCTATCCGCAACCTTATTTCTCAAGGAATCTCCATAAGAGATTGATTCAAATAAAAAAATCACTTGACGAGATTCACTTTTTGATTCAGAATCACCACATATAAATCATAAAAAAAATGAATTTAAAAAAAAGTGAGAGTCAAGAACAAATGAAGTCTTCTAAAAAAATATTGGCTAAAAAAATAAAAGCCGTTGCAAAAAATGCTGAATATACAGATTTACCCCTTAATCAGATTTTACAGGGAAACTGTATTGAGTTGATGAATAGCCTGCCCGAAAAATCCGTTGATGTCATTTTTGCTGACCCGCCGTACAATATGCAATTAAAAGGTGACCTTCACCGGCCCGATAATTCTCATGTCAGTGCCGTCAACGATGAATGGGATAAATTTGACAGCTTTGAGGTTTATGACAAATTTACCCGCGAATGGCTGACGGCCGCGCGGCGGATACTAAAAGATACCGGCACCATTTGGGTCATTGGCAGTTATCATAATATTTATCGTGTCGGGTCAATATTGCAGGACATCGGCTATTGGGTGCTCAATGATATTATATGGCGCAAAACCAATCCTATGCCTAATTTTCGCGGCACGCGTTTTACCAATGCCCATGAAACATTGCTCTGGTGCAATAAAGGCGAAGGGTTCAACAAATATACTTTCAATTATGATGCCATGAAAGCCTTGAACGAAGATATTCAAATGCGTTCTGACTGGGTGCTGCCAATCTGTTCCGGCAAAGAACGCCTAAAAGTAAACGGCCATAAAGGCCATTCAACACAAAAACCGGAATCCCTCCTGTACCGCGTTTTATTATCCTCAACAAACAAGGGGGATGTCGTGCTTGACCCTTTCTTCGGGTCGGGAACCACAGGGGCCGTTGCCAAAAAACTGGGCCGCAATTTCATTGGCCTTGAAATGGAAGAAAAATATATCAGCCTTGCCACAGACCGCATTAATTTGGTTGAGCCACTTGATGATGAAGCCATGGAAATCACGCCGGCCAAACGGGCGCAAACCCGCATCCCATTTGGTAATCTGGTTGAAAATGGCATGATCAAACCGGGCACCATTCTGATGGACCCGAGCAAAAGGCATTCCGCCAAAGTGCGGGCCGACGGCACGATTATCAGCAAATCCGATAAAGGATCAATTCATCAAGTCGGCGCCCGCGTACAAGGCGCACCATCCTGTAATGGTTGGACCTTTTGGCATATGGAAGTTAAAAACAACCTGATTTCCATCGACACCTTGCGCCAGCAAGCCCGTGCAGAAATGCATTAGGCCAAACTCATAAAAACGATAACTACAATAAACTCCGGTAAAACTGGCCCGCCTTCATTATTGGAGGCGGGTTCTTCATTTTTCAAGAGTTTATCTTGATTTCACAGATGACACTCTTTATTTTCTATCAGCACGGCAATCCTCAATAGCTATTCGTGAATGGACAATCCCTTGAACATCCCCAAAAATAACATCCCGAGATTTCATTTGGCCTTCCCCGTCACAGACCTGGAAGAAGCCAGACGTTTTTATACTGGCGTCCTTGGCTGCAAATTGGGCCGCGAGAGCGAAAACTGGATTGACTTTGATTTCTATGGCCATCAGATTGTGGCCCATTATAATGAAGCAATGCCAGAATGTCCCACCAGCGCGGTTGAGGGCAAACAAGTCCCAACGCGTCATTTTGGACTTTTGCTTGAACGGGATGAATGGCAACGATTGGCCAGCAAGCTAACCGCTCTGGATATCGACTTTTTAATTCCGCCCCATATCCGATTTGAAGGAGAGCCGGGCGAGCAGGCAACCCTGTTCATTCAGGATCCTTCAGGCAACGGCCTTGAGTTTAAATCTTTTGCCTCCGACGATGATATTTTTGCAACCGATTGAAATAAAAAATATGACCCTGTTAATCCTCATGCCGGATCGGGAGTGCGGCGACCTGATAAAAACCCTGAAAGCAAGCGACCCTGATCTTGATATAAGGCTTTGGCCAGAGGTCGGCAATAGAGAAGATATCGACTATGCTATTCTATGGAACCACCCTGCCGGGGAATTGCTTAAATACCCCAACCTCAAGGTCATCGCCTCATATGGCGCGGGGGTGGATCATATTTTTAAAGATCAACGCCTGCCGCCGGGGATTGTCATAACGCGGCTGGTGGATAATGCCCTGACCCGGCAAATGTCCGAATATATTGCCGGCGTCATTCAGAACCATCGGCTTCGCCTCACCGAATATCGGGAATATCAGGCCGCGGGTATCTGGGCCCCAAAAGAAGCCCGCAACGGGAAAAAAATCTGCTTGCTGGGCCTGGGAAATATTGGCCGGCATGTTGCGCAATATCTGACCACTATCGGTATGACCGTCTGTGGTTGGAGCCAAAGCCCCAAGGATATTGATCAGGTCACAAGCTTTCACGGGCCACAAGCCTTATTCAGGGCTGTTAAAGATGCGGATTATATTGTCTGTCTGCTGCCCCTCACCCCCAAAACGGAAAATATTCTGGATGCGGAATTATTCACCAAAGTTAAAAAGGGGGCTTATCTCATCAATGCCGGCCGGGGCGCTCATTTAAATGAAGATGATCTGCTGGATGCCCTCTATCAGGGCCAGCTTGGCGGCGCTTGCCTTGATGTTTTCAGGACAGAGCCCTTGCCGGATGACCATGCTTTCTGGCGACATCCAAAAATTTTGCTGACCCCTCATATTGCCAGCCTGACAAATAGCGAGCAGGCCGCAGCGCAGCTCCTTGCAAACTACCATAATATGAGAAATAATACCCCCCTCATCAACAAAGTGGATATCCCGAAAGGATATTAACCACAAAAGCTGAGGTTACCATGTGAATAATCATTGCATAGATTATATCAAACTGTTAGAGCAATATCAGATCGTTCTTTTAAAGGCTGAAAAATGAAAATTGATGGCAACAACATTCGTCCCGGTAATATCATTGAACACCAAGGTGGGCTTTGGCTTGCCATCAAGACCGCCCATACCCAGCCCGGCAAAGGCGGCGCTTACCTGCAGGTTGAACTTAAAAACCTGAGAGATGGCCGCAAACTTAACGAACGCTTTCGGTCTTCTGAGAAGGTTGAACAGGTTCGTCTGGAACAAAAAAATCATTCCTATCTATTTGAAACGTCCGGCATGTATACTTTCATGGATATCGATACATATGAACAAGTGGAATTAAGCGCCGAACTGATCGGTGATAAAACCAGATTCCTCCAGGATGGTATGGAAGTGGTTATTGAATTTCACGATGGTGCCGCCTTAGGCATCAGTTTCCCTCAAAACACCATTCTTGAGGTTGTGGAAACAGAACCTGTCATGAAAGGTCAAACCGCCGCGTCATCCAACAAACCAGCCATTCTGGACAATGGCGCCCGCGTAATGGTGCCGCCTTTCGTTGGGGTCGGGGACAAGATTGTCGTCAATATCGAAGAATGCACTTATGTTGAACGTGCCAAATAATTTAATTTGCAACTCAAAAACAGCTCGTGATTTTATATTTTAAAGGATTTCTCATATGGCTTTGAAATCAGCCGTAATTAACGTAATGGAAATGGCCGCCCAAAAAGCTGGCCGTAAACTTAATCGCGACTTTAGCGAGGTGGAAAACCTTCAGGTATCCCGAAAAGGCCCGGCAGATTTTGTTTCCGCCGCAGATTTAAAATCAGAAAAAATCATCAAAGAGGAATTATTCAAAGCGCGGCCCAATATTGCCTTTCTTCTGGAAGAAGAAGGCGAAATAAACCTGGGGGATGGCAGCGGACGCTGGATTGTCGATCCTTTGGACGGCACGACAAATTTTTTGCATGGCGTTCCGCATTTTTGTATTTCCATTGCGCTTGAGCAGAATGGTGAAATTACCGCCGGGCTGATTTACAATCCGATCACAGGCGAGACCTATTGGGCAGAAAAGGGGCGCGGTGCCTATCTTAATGACATGAAAATACGGGTATCCGCGCGCCGCGATATGAAATATAGCCTTCTTGCCACAGGCATACCATTCCACGGTACGCCGGGCCATAAATCATTCATTCACAATATGGAAGCCATCATGGGTGAAGTCTCCGGCATTCGCAGATTTGGATCCGCCGCGCTTGACCTTGCCTATGTTGCTTCGGGGAAATATGAAGGTTTCTGGGAAACGAACCTCAACAAATGGGATATTGCCGCCGGCATTTTGCTTGTCCGTGAGGCCGGCGGAAGCGTGACCAGCTTCGACGGAAAAAACAAAGCTTATGAAACTGGTGAAATCCTCGCAACGAACAGCGTTATTCATGGCCCTCTGACGCGGCTTCTGGCCCAAGGACGCAAGGCTGCAAAAAACGCAGGATAATCTCGGTAACCACGATTGTTAAATTAAGGGAATGGCGTAATTATATATTCAATCTCTTGCGCAATATGGATAGGTTTATTCTCATTTGCGATAGCGCAAACCGGCATAAATATAGATCGGCCAGTAAATAGCCTTGAAGAAAAACCATATTCCGAAAAGGAAATATTTCTGCAGGCAGAGGAATTAATAAATATCAAGCCTCTGCAGCTGTATTTTTTAAAAAACGATTATCGGATCAGCGATAATACGCGACTGATAATCCAAAAATGGGCCGAACGGATAAACCGTTATAACATCCCTGTCTATATCCATAGCCATAGCCCTGCCCCAAATGGCATACGCAACCTGACGGAGGATACGGCCAATCATGAAGCCGTTCGCGCCGCATTTAAACGGGCGCTCATCATTAAAAGCCTTTTAAACCACTATGGTATTGCCAAAAACCAGCTTGTCATAAAGGCCCGCCCCCCCCTCAATATGTCGCTGGAACACAAGCGGCCCAATAATCAATTCAAAGATGTCATTATCATAACGGCCCACAGAGATTAGTGCGGAAACCCCGGTCAAATTAATAGGACCTCTCAACGCCTTAATATTGCCTAACTAATTCTTAGACTCTTCAGAGTTGCCCTGATATTATGATCCTGAAATTAGGGAAGAAAACATAAAAGGACCTGTTCGGCATGACCCGACCCCAGAAGTATCTCAAAAGAATTACAATTTTTCTTATACCTGTCATATTATTGTCCTTCTTTCTATACCCGCAGCTAGAGGGGGCTTTTATTACAAACCCGTGGTTAAACGGGTTGATTGCGACGGTCTTACTCATTGGCATTATCTTTTCAACACGCCAGATCACCATGCTTTCTCCATCCGTGGAATGGATCAAAAGCTTCCGAAAAAGCGAAACCTTTGATATCCCGGGAGACGCCCCAAACCTCATTGCGCCAATGGCCGCAATGATGGGTGAGAATGATCGTAAATTATCCCTTTCCGCCCTTTCCATGCGCACCATCCTTGATGGCATTGCTGCCCGTATGGACGAAGGCCGCGAGATAACCCGTTATTTCATCGGTCTTTTGATTTTCCTGGGTTTGCTCGGCACCTTCTGGGGGTTGCTCGGGACAATTGGCTCCATCAAAGATACTATCAATAATCTGACCGTTGGTTCCAATGATATTGGCGTTTTATTCGAAGATTTAAAAGAGGGCCTGGCCGCCCCGCTCGGCGGCATGGGAACGGCGTTCAGTTCTTCGCTATTCGGTCTTGCCGGATCTGTCGTGCTTGGTTTTATTGACCTTCAGGCCGGGCAGGCGCAATCCCGTTTCTTTAATGATCTTGAGGATTGGCTCTCCAGTGTCACTAAATTATCCAGAGGCAGCAGCATAGATATAGATTCCGGTGATGCGTCCGTTCCAGCTTACGTTAGCGCACTTTTGGAGCAATCCGCAGATAGTCTGGACAACCTCCATAATGTCATATCCCGCAGTGAAGAAAGGCGTAATGAAGTTAATACAGCCATGTTGAATTTGTCAGAACAGCTCGCCACATTATCCGATAGCCAATCGGGCATGCGATCGGTTCTAAAGCAAATGCTTGAGCTGTTTTCAAGTCAGAATGCCGGGGAAGAAGATAAAATTCAGGTCAAACATCTGCGCAATATTGACGTACAGATTAAATATCTGATTGAAGAAACCATCAAAGGCCAAAACCAGTTCAACAATACCTTAAAATCAGAATTCAAGCTTTTAGCCCGCACCCTGGGCGGCATGGTAGATAAAAATCACCCCCCTATGGATACCGCCACATCTGAAAGCAACAAGCCTGAAAACGAAAAGCCGCCAGAAAAATATGATACCCCAGAAAAACATGATACCCCAGAAAAACATGATACCAAGGGCATTCAGGACTCTATGGACTATGATATGCCCACCCCAAAGCCCAAGGGAAATAAAAAACCGCTCATCACCACTGGCAAGAAACTGACTGCCAGAAAGGATGACTGATGGCGCTTTTGCGTAGAGGCCGACGGCCCGGATCCGGCACGGATAATACTTGGCCGGGATTTGTTGATGCCTTGAGCACCATGCTGCTCGTCATTATATTTCTACTGTCAATCTTTATGCTCGCACAATTTTTTCTGGGGCAGGCCCTGTCAAGCAAAGAAGATATATTGGACAAGTTACGCGCTGAAATCTTCGATCTTCAGGATAGTCTGGCCATTCAGGAACAAATTAATAATGACCTTAATGTTGAATTCAATCGCATATCTTCCAACTTACAAGAATCCAACATTTCCAAAGAAGACCTTGCGGCGCGGATCATAGAATTAGAGTCAGACCTCGCCGATGCAGAGGGCCGCGGCACGCGCGTGAAGAGAAGCCGTGACGATCAGGTTCAAATCATCCGTGATTTGGAGAAAAGATATCGGGAATCAACAGCGACCCTGGCCCGGGAGAAAGAATTAACCCATGCGGCAAATCGTAAAATTGATTTGTTAAATCATCAGTTAACCACTTTGCGCAAGCAGCTCTCTGTCCTTAATGCCGCCTTGGAAGCGTCAGAGGCACGCGATAAGGAACAACGCGTTTCCATTGAAAACCTCAGTCAAAGATTGAATGCCGCCCTCGCCTCAAAAGTACAGGAACTCAGCCAGTTCCGCTCCGAATTTTTTGGTCGCCTGAAGAAAATACTCGGCAACCGTTCTGATATTCGGATTCATGGCGATCGTTTCGTCTTCCAGTCAGAGGTGTTATTTCCCTCTGGTTCTGCCGTTCTTGGCGCGGCGGGACAAAAAGAAATGAAGATACTCGCCAGCGCGTTAAAAGAAATATCGGCAAATATCCCAAGCGGTGTTGATTGGGTTCTGCGGGTTGACGGCCATACAGATATTCTGCCCATCAGAACCCAGAAATTTCCCTCTAATTGGGATCTGTCGACGGCCCGGGCCTTATCGGTTGTGAAATATCTGATTTCCGAAGGCATACCGCCAGAAAGACTGGCCGCCACGGGCTTTGGACAATTTCACCCTCTGGATACCAGCAATTCGCCGGAAGCCCTGAAACGCAACAGACGAATTGAAATGCGGTTAACCCAAAGGTAATCCCTTTAATTTTCGCCAAACTGAAGTTTGTGGTTTATTTAACTTTCGCCAAACTGAAGTTTGTGGTTTGTTTAATTTTCGCCAAACTGAAGTTTGTGGTTTATTTAATTTTCGCCAAACTGAAGTTTGTGGTTTATTTAATTTTCGCCAAACTGAAGTTTGGCTAGGCGAGCATAAACCCCGTCTTCTTTCAAAAGTTCCTCATGGGTGCCAATATTAACAATTTTTCCCCCGTCCAGAACAACGATTCTGTCGGCTTTCTGGACTGTGGCAAGCCTGTGCGCGATCACTAGGGTCGTGCGGTTCTGCATAAGCTTCTCAAGAGCTTCCTGCACCTTCTGCTCGCTTTCTGCATCCAGTGATGATGTGGCCTCATCAAGAAGTAAAATGGGAGCATCCCTTAATATAGCGCGGGCAATGGCAATTCTTTGGCGCTGGCCGCCCGAAAGACGGGTTCCGCGTTCGCCTAAATAGGTTCGCATGCCTTCTGGTAATTTAATAATGAATTCATCCGCGCGCGCGGCAACGGCGGCGGCTAGTACCATTTCATCTGTTGCATTCGGGTTTCCGTAGCGAATATTTTCTTCTACGCTCGTCGCAAAAATTATACTTTCTTGCGGCACGATAGCCAACCGCTTGCGTATCTCTTCCGGATCAGCATCTTTAATATTAACGCCGTCTATCAAGATTTGACCAGCAGCCGGATCATAAAATCTTTGTATCAATTGAAATACGGTGGATTTACCCGCACCGGACGGGCCAACAATAGCCAGCTTTTCCCCCTTGGCCACAGATAGCGTGAAACCATTCAGAATTTTGTCATTGGGTCTTGAAGGATATGTGAAAGTCACATCATGAAAATCTATTCTTCCTTCATGTTGTTCTGGAAAGGTCTTGGGATTTTCCGGTGCCTTAATATCGGCTTCTGTGGAAATAATTTCAACGCAGCGGCTGATCGCACCAGCGGCCCTTTGCAATTCACCATAAACTTCACTTAACGAGCCCACAGCACCCGCAACGAGCGCGGCATACATAACAAATGAGGCCAGCTCACCGCCTGTCATCTTACCCGAAATAACATCAGAGGCGCCAACCCACAACACAAGGTCCATCGCGCCGAATATCATCAGGATTACAATTCCCGTAAGCCATGACCTGATCTTAATTCTTTCAATCGCGACATTGAAAGCTTGCTCGACATAACCGCCGAACCGTTCTATTTCCCGGTTTTCCTGTGTGAAGGCCTGAATGATCTGAACCGCGCCGATATTCTCATTTGCCTTGGCACTGGCGGCGGCCGTTTTATCCTGCGTTTGACTTGAAAGCTTGCGAACTTTGCGGCCCAGAAAGATTATCGGAACAACCACAAGCGGGACAACCAGTAAAACAAGCCCGAGCATTTTGGCACTGGTGAAGGCCATAAAAATCAACCCGCCAATCAATGTCAATATATTGCGCAAGGCAATTGACACCGTAGAGCCAACCACGGACTGAATAACCGTCGTATCGGTCGTAAGGCGGGAAACGATGTCTCCGGACAGGTTGTTCTCAAAGAAAGTTGGGCTTAATCTTATGACATTGTTAAAAACCGCATTTCTGATATCCGCCACGACGCGCTCGCCGATCCATGACACATAAAAATGCCGCGCAAAGGTAGCCACAGCCAGAACAAAGGCAACCAGCAAAAGGAAAATAAAATAAACATTGACCAGATCAGCATTCTCGCTGGAAAATCCATCATCAATCATTTTCCGAAAGGCATAGGGAATCATTAACGTCGCCCCGGAAGCAATGACAAGCGCCACAATCGCCATGGCAATATGTGACTTATATTGAGACAGAAACCCCCATAACAGTTTGATCTCAGCTATTTTTTTCTTTGGGGGCACATCTGTTTTTGAATCCTGGGCATGCGTATTGTCTGATTTTTCCATATAGTCTTTGGGCCCTTTATGCATTAATTTACTCCATGCCTATAGCAGGCATCCCGACCTTGGACAACGCCGAACAGCCTCGATCATAAAAAAAAATCACTGAATGACAAGAAAACTATAAACTGTCCTTGCTTTCATAAATTTGGTTGGGTATATAGGCGCAACAAATTTTCGCGGAGAACAATAGCGATGAAGCAAAATATTCACCCAGACTACCATGAAATTAATGTGGCGATGACTGACGGAACCACTTACAAAACCTTTTCTACCTGGGGTAAAGAAGGCGATACGATGACTTTGGAAGTTGATCCATTATCGCATCCTGCCTGGACAGGCGGAAGTAAGAAAATTGCGGATAAAGGACGTGTTGCACAGTTCAACAAACGTTTCGCAACTTTTAAGCTGTCCAAATAAATTTCAAAATAATGTTAAATTCAGAGGCCACTTCATACGCAAGTGGCCTCTGAATTTTTATGCCTGATGCATAATATCTAATAACCGGCATAACCATCTGTTATGGCTCATTATTATTCTTTTTGATCTGGTCAAGCATGTTATGAACCATATTGACGGCCTCACTATTGCCGTAACGCATGTGATCCATTCGGGCAACCTGCCGATAAAGATTTTGCGCTTTATTTAAGTATATGACAAACTGCTCAGGCAATATGCCATTCTCTGTATCTACTTCAGCCAGACATATATCAAATGCGCCTAAACGGTACGGTGATACACTCGCCTGCTCCGGTGTCATTTCCCCATTATTCACGGCCTTCTGAACCAAAAACCAGGACATTATCTGCATCAGACATGTTGATACGCGCATGGTCTCGCTGGCGTAAGAAACACTCGACCTCACATTTAGACTTTCTTCTGACAAGGATTTATTTTCCAATTCAAAATAATCGGCGACTTCCTGAGTCAGAAGCATGGCTTCTTTATAGGATTTCTCCATAAAACTTGGCTCGAGCAATACATCTTCAAAAGTATTTTTCTGCGTCATATGGTTATATCCAGATTAAAATAGCTGATTATTATAAAATAGTTTTCTTAATAGGCGGTTACTTTTTCCAAGTCAGCTACTTGAAATTTTATTTTACAGAATTATCTATATCTCATATGCGGTGCCAGTTTTGGGCCAAATATACAACGTGAATGTTAACTTTAACAGTTTCAGCCTTTTGGTGGAACGTTAAATATATCGCTATAGAGAAAGGATAGATTATGCGTACAATGGATTTAACCCCCCTTCTGCGGTCCTCCATCGGATTTGACCATATTAATCGGCTACTTGATACATCACTGGGCAGCAATGAAGCCTCCTACCCGCCGTATAATATCGAAAAAGTCAGTGAGGATGATTATAGAATTACCATCGCCCTTGCCGGCTTTTCAGAAGATGATCTGGATGTGGCAATCAATGAGGGCGTTCTCATTGTTTCGGCCAAAAATAATGCCGAAAAAGAAGATGAGGATGACGGCAGGTTCCTTCATCGCGGCATTGCCAAACGCTCTTTTGAACGTCGTTTTCGCTTGGCAGAAACCATTCGTGTCATGGACGCTGAATTGAAAAACGGCTTATTGACCATTGACCTGCAAAGAGAAGTCCCCGAACATCTCAAGCCCCGTAAAATTGCCATAAACAACGCAAAAAAAGCGGGAAAATAACCAAATTATAACATCGCCCTGCCTATGCGTAAAAACTTAGGCAGGGTTTTTATTTAAAAAAACTTTCCGCAGAATTTTTGGCATCCCCCTTGCTCTCGATGGCCTTATTCGTCCGCCTTATTTCAGACTTTAGCGCCTTAAGCCGTAAATTCAGCATTTCTACGGAATGTACCGCAAGATCTTCCTTCATCAGGGGGGCTATGGGGGAATCTTTCAGCCCGTCCAGTTCGTCATCAAAATCAGAAAATGACATTTTATATGCTTCACCTTTTGTTATTCAATCAATTGCTCTATATCATAGAAAACTTGAAATTCAAAAAGAGGATACCCCATGATGCCCCCCTTGCCAAAATTAATGACTGCCATTGAAATCAGTGAATTCGGGAGCCCAGAAGTCCTTAAACCTGTTCAAATGCCTTTACCAAAAGTTGAAAGCGGTGACCTGCTGATCAAGACTTATGCCGCCGGCGTGAATCGTCCGGATATTATGCAGCGAACCGGAATGTATCCGGCCCCGAAAGGTGCCTCAAAAATACCCGGGCTTGAAGTCTCCGGAGAAGTCGTTGGCATCGGTGACAATGTTACGGGTTGGAATCTGGGCGATAAAGTCACAGCCCTGCTTTCTGGCGGCGGTTACGCAGAATATTGTACTGTGCAGGCCGCGCAATGCCTGCCCGTTCCAGATAATTTAACCATGATAGAGGCTGCGGGCTTACCCGAAACCTTCTTTACCGTATGGTCCAATGTGTTTGATCGGGGCGGATTAAAAGAAGGCGAAACCTTCATG
>JALSHF010000052.1 GCA_026982375.1 Emcibacter sp.
GACGTTATGTGTCCTGTAATGGGCTTTTCATGGTCGATGCGGCGGAACGCTTACGGTCTGAAGCTGCGGAAAAAGGCTTGATCGTGCAAAAACCGTCCCATATGCTGACCATAGGTCAAGGGACAATCCATGAATAATATCCTCAGCTATAGCCTGTTCACCTTCGCCCTGATCGCGGCGGGGTTACTCTCGTTAAGTTTTGGCCGCGTGAGCCTTGGGAGCGCCGAGATCTGGGCGGGGCTGACGGCCCCCGCAGATGATCCCATATCGATGATCCTTTTTGAATTGCGCCTGCCCCGGGTTATTCTTGGCATGCTGGTCGGGGCCACGCTCGGCCTTGCCGGGGCCGCCTTGCAGGGCGTGCTGCGTAATCCGCTGGCAGACCCCGGCATAATTGGTGTTTCGGCCAGTGCCGCCCTTGGCGCGGTCATTGCCATTCATTTGGGGCTGGCCGCAATATGGGTATTTTCGGTGCCGCTTTTTGCCATGTCCGGTGCCTTGCTGGCGACCCTTATTCTGCTGTTGGTGACCACGCGCGACAGCAGCGTCCTGATGCTTATCCTTGTGGGCATTGGCATCAGTTCTCTGGCAACCGCCCTGATCTCCCTTGTTATGAATCTGTCCGCCAGCCCCATGACCATTCGGGACATGGTGATGTGGATGCTGGGGTCGCTGGAAAATCGCACAATGAGGGATCTGTGGATGGCCGGCCCCTTCATCCTCATCGGCTGGATTATGATGATTGGCACAGGACAAGGGCTTAATGCCCTAAGCGTTGGCGAAGAAACCGCCCAAACCATGGGCATCAACCTGAGGTGGCTCAAGCTTCGTATCGTTATCGGTGCCGCGCTCAGCGTCGGGGCCGCAGTATCCATCTGCGGGGCTATTGGATTTATCGGTCTTGTGGTGCCCCATATCGTCCGCGCCCTGATCAGCCGGGAGCCCGGCGCGATTTTGATCCCCAGCGCCCTGATGGGGGCCTTGTTGCTTACCTTGGCCGATATTTTAACCCGTCTGCCCCTTGCCGGATCACCCCTGCGCCTTGGGGTGGTCACAGCCCTTATAGGCGCGCCCTGCTTTTTATACATCATCTTCCATACGCGAAAGGAGATGAGATGACAGGCCTTCAGATACATAGTATCAGCTTAACCCTTGGCGGCGCGCAGATACTGAAAGATGTGTCCGCCGCCGTTAAGCCGGGCGAAATGGTCGGCATGATCGGCCCCAACGGTGCGGGCAAGAGCTGTTTTCTCAAAAGCATTTTAGGGTTGAACAAGCCCAGTTCCGGCCGCGTTACGCTGGAGGGCCGGGATATTGCCGAAATGAGCCTGAAAGAGCGCGCGTTATGTCTGGCCTATGCGGCGCAAGGGGCCCCGCTGCACTGGCCTTTGACGGTGGAGCGGCTCGTCGCCCTTGGCCGGATTCCTCATCTTGGCCCGTGGCAAAAACTTCGGCCCGAAGACCATGACGAAATAGAAAGAGCCTTGACCCTCACCGATTGTCAGCATTTGAAAAACCGGGTAGCAACAACCCTGTCCGGCGGCGAGCGGGCGCGGGTTCTTCTGGCCCGAACGCTTGCCAGCGGGGCGGCCTATATATTGGCGGACGAACCCATAGCCTCTCTTGATCCCTTCCATCAATTACAGGTGATGGCGATTCTTAAAGCCCATGCGGCGGCGGGCGGGGCGGTACTGGTGGTTCTGCATGACCTTGGGCTCGCAGCACGCACCTGTGACAGGCTTATTCTATTGCATGAAGGCCAGATGATAGATCAAGGCCCGCCGGCGCATATATTGAGCGATAAAAACCTGTCCCGTTTCTTTGGCGTATCGGTCAGTCGCTGGCAAGAGGGGCAAGAAAGTTTTCTGGCCCCACACGCCATTCATAAAGACCGGCCCCATCAGTAGGGCACAAAATGTCGATCAACCAGTAATTACCCTTTATACTTGTAAAGAAAATTATTGTTCTTGGCATACGAAAGGCATATTGGCTTGGCTCAATAACCAGAGGAGAATATGATGGGCAGGCTTGTGTATCTGGTTGCAGTAGATGGCAGTGAATGGAGCGACAGAGCGGCGGGCCGGGCTATTTCTCTTGCGCAAAAAACCGGCGCGGAAGTTCATTTTGTCACGGCGGTTCAATGGGCGAATTATCAACCGCTCTATGTAACAGAATTTTCTGCCCCGCCAGAGGATACAACAACGCAAGAGGCCATGGAACGGGAAAAAATTCTTGATCCCCTGATGGCAAGATTTGACGACAGCGGCGTTAAAATAAAAGCCGAATTATTCTGGGGCCACCCAACCGAAGTGATCAAAGAACAGGTCAAAGAAAAACGGGCAAATATGATTTTTGTTGGCCGGCGCGGTCGCTCGAAGATCGCCGATCTTTTGCTGGGCAGTGTCGCCAATTCCCTTGCCCACACCGCCGGTGTCCCCATCGTTCTCGTCCCTTAAATATGGGATACTATTGCGCGGGCAAGGGGACTCGTCAAGTTCGGTGCGGCTGGGAGGTTATATGAAATCCAATCATGACATTTATTAAAAAAAAATTATTTTCTTATGATATCAATAAACAAGGGCCTTATTTTTTTTCATAATACTCTTTGATATAAGCATTCAATAACCGGACGCCAAAGCCCCGGGAACCGGGGGAAGCTTTCGTGGGCGTGGATTTATCAGAGTAGGCAATGCCGGCAATATCCATATGTGCCCAATTTGTGCTCTCGCGCACAAAAGTAGCCAGAAAAGCCGCGCCGGCGCTCGCGCCCGGGGCATCCGGGCCGGAATTCATCACATCCGCAACATTATTTTCAATCGCTTTAAAATGGTTGGCATTTAAAGGAAGGCGCCACAGCGCGTCACCGGTTTTCTTGCCCGCTGCGATCAATTTATCTGCCAAGGCGTCATGGCGCGAAAACAGGGCGGCATAATCCGCGCCCAGCGCACGACTGGCAGAGCCGGTAAGCGTGGCCATATTCACCAGCAAGGGCGGATTATACATGGTATCGCCATAATAAAGGCCGTCCGCCAGAACCAACCGTCCTTCGGCATCTGTGGAGCGAATTTGAATGGTTTTGCCCGACATGGAGGTGACAACATCGCCCGGCCTTTGGGCCTTTGCGCTGGGCATATTTTCCGCAAGGGCGGCGATACCAACGACATTCACCTTTGCGCCGCGTCCAGCCAGGGCATAAACAGTCCCCATCGTGCTGGCCGCGCCGGACATGTCAAATTTCATATTCCACATTTTAGGCGGGTTCTTTAAACTTATGCCGCCCGTGTCAAAGGTGATGCCCTTGCCAACGATCACGACAGGTTTTTCATTCTTGTCCGCCCCCCAATATTCTACAATCATCATGCGGGGTGGGCGCTGGCTGCCGCGGCCCACACCATATAATGCGCCCATGCCAAGCTTTTGCATTTCCTTTTCATCAATGACCTTTATCTTGATATTTTTCATTTTCTTGAAATGATCGCGCCATCTCTTTACAAAAGTTTCAGGATAAATCACATTAGCCGGTTCATTCGAAACATCACGCGTGAACCATATTGCATTCGCCACGGGGTTCAATTCTGCCGAGAATATCTTCTTGGCGTCCTCATGATTACTGCTCACGAAAGTGAGGGCTTTCTGGCTTTTTAACCGGTCTTTTTCTGTATAATATTTATCAAAATAATAACTGCCCAATTTTGCGCCAAAGGCGAGCTGGGCCAATGCCCCGGCAGGAACATCAAAATGCATGGCCGGCGCCGTTGTAAAGGCATCAACCGCCTTTTGCACGGCGTTACCACCAATATTCTGCAATTCAAGGTCGCTTAAACCAGCGTCTTTATCACCAAGGCCCACAAGCAGTATCTGATTGTAATTTGACCCCATAGGCGCGGTAACAATTTTGACGCTCATGGCTTTGCCATCAAATTTTGACGCTTTTATCGCATGAGCAAGCCCGCCATTTGTTTGGGCGTTCAAAGAACCCGCAAACTTACCAAAATTGCCGCCTTCATGAATGCCGATGACAATATTGCCGTCAGCCGGCGCGATATTTGTGAAGTTCACTTTGGTCTGGGCAAAAGCCGCCGACGATAAAAATACCGCTGTCAAGAGAGCCGTTATGAAGGCTATTGATTTATACAAGATATATTCTCCTATTCTTTCCGTAATCCCTGTTTTTCCATAATCTATGTCTAAACATATGGCCTTGTAAAGGCTAAACAGAAAACGGGGTTTTCTTTGGGTGGGCCGGCGCCGCCTGAAACTGTTCGAGCAACCATTCTCTTAAGGCAATGATCGGCATGAAGGTTGAATGATGGGGCGGCGTTACCAGATAATATCCCTCTTCCCCTTTAAGCGGCTGGTCAATAAGTTGTCGCAATTCTCCCCTTTCAAGTTCCGTTTCGATGAGAAATTTGGGCAATAGCGCGGCCCCCAGCCCCGCGATGGCGGCCTGTGTCACCAAGGCAAACTGTTCAAAAACCATGCCGCCTCCCATGGGCGGCGGCGTATCATTCTGCGCGAACCAGTCAGCCCAGGCATGGGGCCGGGTTTCCAGATTAAGCAACGGCAACAAAGCAATATCCTGCGGATTTTTTAGCATTTCAGAATCAATCAGGTTAGAATCGATAAGGCCAGAATCCATAAGGGACGGGGCGCAGACGGGGATCGCTTCCTCTCCCATCAAATAACAGCTGTCCGCATCCGGCCAGTCGGGCAGACCGAAATGAATGGCCGCATGAATATTTTCGCTGTTAAAATCAAAGGGCGAGAGTTTGCTGGAGAAATTAACCGTTATTTTTGGATGACGTTTTAAAAAATCGGGGAATCTCGGCATTAACCACCGCGTCCCGAAGGTTGGCAATATGGCAAGATTTAATATGCCGCCCTGCTGATCCCGCATGGCATTCAGGGAGGCATTGCGAACCGCCCTTAAAGCAACCGCTATTTCCTGCGCGTAAAGCTTGCCCACATCCGTCAATATG
>JALSHF010000053.1 GCA_026982375.1 Emcibacter sp.
GCAGAAAACCTGCCAAATTCTGCGGCTTATAATTTGAGGCGAAAAAAGCATATGGACTTTCTTTATCATGGCATCACGTTAAATAGTGTAAATTCATTCGTCAATTATATTGTCATATTTTATTCTAATAATAGAATGTTCATATGGATACAGCATGAACAGGCATGATTTTACCATAGAAGCTAATTTTGATAAAATTAAGGCCCGGCAAATGCCGGGCCTTAATTGGACATAAATTCCCCTGAAACTATCCAGTAAGATCAAATTAACCGAAGGTGCGTTGCCACCAACCAGATTTTTTCGGGCCGTCTTTTTCAGTTTCTTCTGCCTTTGGTGCCGCAGGTTTTTCTTCTGTTTTTACAGCGGCGTCCTTGGGGGTTGCAGAGGCCGCTTTGGCAGGTTTTGTCGCATTTTCCGTACCAGTATTTTCAGCGGTGGGGCCGGATGCTTTTTTATTGCCAGCGGCATTTCTTCTGCTTCTTGCCTGCGGCGGATAGGGCCGCCTTGCAGGTTTATCTTCTGTTTTCTCGTTGTCGCTTGAACCAACGGGAGTATCTATGGCGTCTGTTTTCGACTTATTGTCTTCAGAAGCTTTTTTCCCGCCGCGAGGGCGTCTGCTGCCTTTTGATTTATCTTCGGCAGGTGTTTTAGAACCCGTTTCAGAGCTGGTTTCAGAAGCTGTTTCATTCGCACCTTCAGTAGAAGAGGAGGCTGTATCCGCTTGATCTCTATGATTGCGGCGTGGTCTTCTTCTGCGGCGACGCGGCTTGGTTTCCTGATTTTCAGGCGATGTTGTCTCCGGCGCGTTACCTGATCCTGCAACGGCGGAGCTATCTGGATTTTCCTGATTATCGACGGTATCAGTCTGCTGGCTTTCGGCCTTTTCTTTATGTTTGCGCGACTGGTCACGCTGCCGGTTACTACGGTTTTGTGCCGCGCGGTTTTTACCTTGAGTACGTTGATTGGTCTCACGAGATTTATTCTGTTGACCCCCGCTCGATTTTTCAGATTTCTTATTATCTGAATTGGGCGCATCCAATTTATAAGCAGATTCAGTCAGGCTTGGATCAATGATAATTTCGATGGTAAAGTTATATTGCTCTTCCAGACTAACCAGCTTTTTCCGCTTGTTATTTAATAAATAGATTGCGGTTTTTTCCGGAAGATGAACAGAGACTTTATCATTTCGTGACTTGATCCCTTCATCCTCCAAAGCCCGCAGGATATGTAGAACTTGAGATTCCACAGACCGGATAACGCCGGCCCCCTCACAGTGTGGGCAGGCGGTTGTACTGGATTCCAAGACGCCGGCACGCAGACGTTGACGTGACATTTCCATCAAGCCAAAGGAGCTTATTCGGCCAACCTGTATTCGGGCGCGATCAGACTTCAGGCATTCTTTCATTCTCTGTTCAACAGCCCGGTTGTTCCCCCTGTTTTCCATATCAATGAAATCAATGACGATCAATCCGGCCATATCACGCAGGCGCAGCTGGCGGGCGATTTCCTCAGCAGCTTCGAGATTGGTCTTGCGGGCGGTTTCTTCGATGTTATGTTCTTTTGTCGCCTTGCCAGAGTTCACATCAATGGAGACCAGGGCTTCGGTAGGATTAATAACAATATAACCGCCGGATTTTAATTGCGCAGTCGGGGAATACATGGCGTCCAATTGGCTTTCCACCTGAAATTTATGGAGCAACGGAACCGAGTCGGTATAATGTTTTATTTTACGGGCATGACTGGGCATAAGCAGACGCATAAAGGAACGGGCCGTTTTATATCCTTTTTCCCCCTCAACCAGAATTTCATCAATTTCGCGTGTGTAAAGGTCGCGGATACTGCGCTTGATAAGATCGCCTTCTTCATTGATCAAAACCGGCGCAACCGATTTAAGCGTGCGCTCCCGAATACCTTCCCATGTTCGGATGAGGTAATCAAAGTCCCGCTTGATTTCGGTTTTGGTTCTGCTTTGGCCCGCTGTCCGGATAATGCAGGCGATGCCGCTCGGCATTTCAAGGTCGGAAAGAATTTTCTTGAGGGATTTTCGTTCACTGACATTGGCAATCTTGCGACTAACGCCGCCGCCATGAAGTGTGTTTGGCATAAGAACGCAATAGCGTCCCGGCAGGGATAAATAAGTGGTCAGGGCCGCGCCTTTATTCCCGCGCTCTTCCTTGACAACCTGAATCAGAATGATTTGGTTTTTTTTGATGACTTCCTGAATTTTATATTTCCGGCGCAGTCCCTTGGCGATTTTTATGCGTAATCTTTCTTCTGCCTCTTCATCATCAATAAGATCAGCGCCCGAGATTTCTGTAGCATCGTCTTCGTCGAAGGCATCATCGTCTAAATCATTATTTGAGTCATCATCTGAATTATCATCAGACGTAACCCTTTCTGATATGGTTTCAGAACCTGTGATATATTCCGCTTTGGTGATTGAACCAGAATCATTTTTTTGGTCATCTTCTGATTCAGGTGAGGCGACCTTATGGGTTTCTTCTTCTGTTACATCATCAGTTGAAACAGAGGGCGTTACTATCTCGTTGTCTGAGTCGTCAGATTTTGACAGGTCAGGGGATTCAAGGCTAATTTCAGATGTGGATTCAGCACTGGTTTCTGGCTCAGTTTCTGGCCCTGTCTCTGAGACTGTCTCAGTATTGAGTTTTGATGCCCCATCCTTAATATCTTCCTTAACATTATTTTTCTTATCAATATTGCTTTTAGATTTTCTTCGGGGTCTTCTTTTCGGCTTTTTCTCTGGAATTTCGTCGTCCTCATCATTGAGGAGCTTGGCATAGGCCGCGGCTTCTTCCGCGATTAATTCTTCGCGGTCGGAAACGGGGATTTGGTAATAGTCCGGATGTATCTCGCTAAAAGCAAGGAAACCATGGCGGTTGCCGCCATAATCAACAAAAGCCGCCTGCAAAGAAGGCTCTACGCGGGTGATTTTTGCTAAATATACATTACCTTTGATTTGTTTTTTTGCTGAAGATTCGTAATCAAATTCCTCAACACGGTTGCCATGAACGATTGCAACGCGAGTCTCTTCCTCGTGCGATGCATCGATTAACATTTTTATTGTCATTTAAATTCTCTCCACAACCATATCCGCTCGAGCCAGATTTGCGTAATGCATTTAACAGGCGTGCTGGTTTTAGGTTGTTATTTTTTATAGGGTTAAAAGTGGCATTCACAGGCTTATTCGCGCTAAACATCATCCCAATCAGGTGAAACATATGTTCCATCTGTATGGTCTGACCAATAACCTTAATGCTGTTAATGCTGAAATTCATTTATCTTTTCGTTTTTGTTATTCTGGATCAGCTGATCTCAAATAATTTTGTAATTTGCAGCCCATTTTTTGCGATGATATGAGGTCAATATCATCGGATATTACGATCATATTACCAAAGCGTTTGGAAATGTAATTCTCCTGAGCCCGCCTTATATGCTATTCAAATATTCAAAATTAATTTCTATATTATTAATATATTTGGATATTTGACTGCTATGGTAACATAACCATACAATAGGCACTCTACAATAGCTAAAGTATTTATTTTTATAAATAATTAATGAGCTTTTCCTATTGTTCATATATATTAGCGGATAATTTTTAACCAATGTGATTTTAAGCAGGTCGTAAAATTAATAGATATGAAGCAATTTATTCGAAAAATATTTAAATATTGTCTGGTGTTTTTTTTAGGGGGGGCTTTCCTGTCCGTTCCGGCAACGGATCTATTGGCGAACCCGCCGGAAGTATCTAGTATCCGCATTGGTCATACCAAAAACAACACACGTTTTGTGTTGGATATTGATAAGAAAATTAAATTCAATATATTCACGCTTGCCAATCCTAATCGGGTCGTTATAGACATTACCGAAGTAGAGTGGAAAAGCGACTATGGCGGCGCTTCAGGTAAGGGATTGATAGATAAATATCGCTTTGGTTTGTTCAAACCGGGAACATCCCGTATTGTACTGGATGTTAAAGAACCTGTCAGAGTTCACAAATCATTCATTATAAATCCCAATAAAAACAAACCCTATCGTTTTGTCATAGACTTAAAGAAAGAAAATAAAAAGAATTTTGAAGCCAGCGTTAAGAAACCGTCTCTCAGGCCGGCAAAAAATCCCCGTCTGGCCGAGCCGGACAGGGATTTAAAAACGGGCAGAACGAAAAAATTGATTGTTCTGGATCCCGGGCACGGCGGACATGATCCGGGTAATCTGGGCGGAAAAAAATATCGTGGTTTTCCGGAAAAAACCGTTGTTTTAAGCGCTTCCCGTGCCATAAAGCGGGAATTGGAAAAAACCGGACGCTATGACGTCATTATGACCCGTAACAGGGATATTTTCCTGAAACATCGTGACCGCAGTGCCATAGCCCATAACAAGCAGGCAGACCTGTTTATTTCCGTCCATGCTGATTCTATTGCAAATCCAAAGGTGCGGGGCGCAACAGTTTATACGCTTTCCGAAAAAGCCTCTGACCATGAAGCGGCGGCTCTTGCGGCGCGGGAGAATAAATCGGATATTATCGCCGGTATGGATTTGGAAGAAGAAATTCATATCGTGCAATCTATATTGATTGACCTTGTCATGCGTGAAACAATGAATTTATCCAGCAGTTTTGCCAATGAACTCGTTCCGCAGCTTAGAAGGGTTGTCCTTGTCAGGACAAGGCCGCATAGAACCGCAAATTTGCTTGTATTAAAGGGGCTGGATGTGCCGTCCATTTTGCTGGAACTGGGTTATTTAACCAATATATATGATGCTAAAATCCTTATGCAAAAGGAAACACAGCAGGATATAGGAAGAGCAATCGTTAAAGCTGCAGATCGTTTTTTCAATAAGACATATGTGGCCAATTAACGATCAGAAGTTCCCCCTGATCACGTCATTATGCTGACATGTTTAGGTCTTAAAATGCGGAAGTAATTTGATTTATTATGGATTAAGA
>JALSHF010000054.1 GCA_026982375.1 Emcibacter sp.
TACCATGGCAATTAGTAAATAATTTATTAGAACTTATGTTTCTCTATACGCGTTTCATTTGATATAGTAGATTCGTAAGGGATACGCGAAAAACATATGACAGACTTTCCAGACATACCCATTGATGATATTACGCCAGATGACATTACGCAGGATAGCAACGTTGTGGCTTATGATGCGGCTGGTTTCCGGCAGTCCCCTCATAGTCTGGAGGCGGAGCAAGCTTTGCTCGGCGCTATTTTGGTCAATAATGAAGCCATGGAACGGGTACAGGATTTTTTAACGGACGATCATTTTATCAATCCCGCGCACCAGAAAATTTATTCGGCAACAAAAAAACTTATTGAAAAAGGCCTCATCGCCTCCCCCGTTACCCTAAAACCCTATTTTGAGAATGAAGATACTCTGGCGGACGTGGGTGGTTCCAAATATCTGGCCTCACTTGCCGGCGCGGCCGTTTCCATTATCAATTCAGCCGAATATGGCCAGATTATTCAGCAATTGGCCATCAAGCGGGAATTGATCAATGTGGGGACAGATATCGTCAATGGCGCCTATGATCATACTGTTGATAATACGGCCCAGGATTTAATCGAAGAGGCCGAAAAAAACCTTTATTCCCTTGCTGAACAAGGCAGCACTGAAGGCGGCTTCAAAAGCTTTGGCAAGTCATCCGCCGACGCGGTCAGCCTCATTGAAATGGCCTTTAAAAGAGGCGGGAAGCTGGCGGGGAAAACAACCGGTTTTGACTCCATCAACAGAAAAATTGGCGGCCTGCATAAATCAGACCTTATGATACTTGCCGGGCGGCCGGCCATGGGTAAAACCGCCCTTGCCACCAACATCGCTTTTAACACGGCCAAGGCTTACCGTGATGATATGGCTCTGGGCATATCGCCCGAAGACAGCAAAGGGGCTGTGGTGGCTTTCTTCTCACTCGAAATGGCCGCAGACCAGCTCGCGGCACGCATATTGGCGGAACAGGCGGCCCTGTCTTCACAGGATCTGCGCCAGGGTAACTTAAATCAGGAACAATTTAACCAGCTTGCCCGTACGGCGCAGGAACTGGAAGAATTGCCGCTTTTCATTGATGATACCGCGTCGCTCAGCATTGGTGCTTTGCGCACCCGCGCCCGCCGCCTGAAACGCCAACATGGCCTGGGGCTGGTCATCGTGGATTATCTTCAGCTCCTTACCGCTGCGGGCCGCAATAAAAAAGGACCCGAGAACAGGGTTCAGGAAATTTCCGAAATCACCCGCGGCCTTAAAGGCCTCGCAAAAGAACTGCAAATTCCGGTTCTCGCCCTATCACAGCTTAGCCGGAATGTGGAATCACGGGACAACAAACGCCCCCTTCTGTCTGATTTACGTGAATCCGGCTCCATTGAGCAGGATGCGGATATGGTGACTTTTGTTTACCGGCCCGAATATTATCATAATCTTGTTCAGCCGGACGAAGGTACGCCTGAACATCTTATCTGGCTGGAGGAAGGCGAGAAACTCTTCGGGCTCGCAGAATTTATCATTGCGAAGCAACGCCACGGCCCCACCGGAAAAATCGATTTACAATTTGAGGCCAGAATCACCAAATTTTCTGATTTGGCCGAATCATCTGACCGCTTGCCAGAGAGAAATGATTAATGAGCTTTGGGGATTCTGTACCAGATTATCTACACGATTGTTTGGCTACCCTGACCATAGATTTAAGCTCCATCATTCATAATTACCAACATTGCCTTCAGCTTACAGGCGGCAAAGAATGCGCGGCCATGGTCAAGGCCGATGCCTATGGTATGGGCATAGCTCATGTGGCGCCAGCATTATTTCATAAGGCCAATTGCCGAACTTTCTTTGTGGCCAGTCTCGCCGAGGCGGTAAAATTACGCCAAATACTCCCGGAAGCCATCATATATGTTCTTAATGGTGTTTTCTCGGGTCAGGTGGTCTATTTTATCAAAAACAATCTCCGGCCCGTATTGAATGATTTAACCCAAGCGGCTTTATGGCAAGCAATTTCCGCTGAAAACCGTCCGGCCTGCGCCATACATTTTGATACGGGAATCAATCGGTTGGGGTTAAGTCCTATGGATACCACCCAGTTCATTAATGATGTGAGCCTCAGGAAAGAACTTGATATTTCACTGATTATGAGCCACCTCGCCTGCGCTGATGATCCGGATAACCCCATGAATGCCCGGCAATTGGCCGACTTCGAAGCCATCACCCAAAATTTCCCGGATATCCCGGCCAGCCTTGCAAATTCCGGCGGCATTCTGCTGGGGCCGGATTACCATTTTGATCTGGTGCGGCCCGGGCTTTTAATATTTGGCGGCAATCCTTCAAAAGGGGCAATGCCGAAGAATATAAAGGTTCCTTTTCAAATTCTTGGGAAAATATTGCAAATTCGAACCATAGGCACTGGTCAGTCTGTCGGTTACGGCGCCACTTGGACAGCAAAGCAGCCGCGCCATATTGCGACCATAAATATTGGTTATGCCGATGGTTATCCGCAAATGTTCAACAATTGTGGCTGGGTCTATATTAAAGGAACAAAACTTCCTGTTGTGGGCCGGGTTTCCATGGATATGATTGGCGTTGATATAACAGATGCAAACCCGCAGGAAATTGGCCCCGAATGTGATGTTGAACTTCTGGGGCCGCATATAACACTTGAAATGGCGTCGGAAGTCTCTACTTTAAGCCAATATGAAATCCTGACCGGCGTACGGGAAAGATATCGACGAATCTATATATAAAATAGTTAGGGGCAACAATGAATTTTCTTGCCGTCATGGGACGGATCACATTCGGTTTTCTGCAAGCCGCCGGGCGGCTGGGGATTTTTGCCGCCACCACCATATCTCATATGATTGCCCCGCCGTTTTACTTTCGGTCGCTTATTCAGCAAATGATGACCATTGGCTATTATTCCTTGCCGGTTGTCGGCCTGACCGCGCTATTCACCGGGGCTGCTCTTGCGCTTAATATTTATGAGGGCGGATCACGTTTTAATGCCGAAAGCGCCTTGCCCACCATCGTTGTCATTGGCATTGTTCGCGAACTGGGGCCTGTGCTTTGCGGCTTGATTGTTGCGGGCCGGGTCAGCGCCTCCATGGCGGCGGAAATTGGCACCATGCGCGTGACAGAACAGATTGACGCCATGGCCACCCTGTCGACCGATCCCTTTAAATATCTGATTGCCCCGCGCGTCGTTGCCACAACACTCATGATGCCTTTCATGCTCGTGATTGTGGCTGATGTCATCGGCGTTATGGGCGGTTTTTTGATCGCCACCGGGAAACTCGGGTTTAATGCCGGAAATTACATGAGCGTAACCATGGACTTCCTTGAAATAAAGGATATTTATGCCAGCCTGACCAAGGCTGCTGTTTTTGGTTTTTTCATCTCCCTTATGGGCTGTTATCATGGCTATTACAGCCGGGGCGGCGCGCAGGGCGTGGGCATTGCCACGACCAATGCGGTGGTATCTGCCTGTATGCTTATTCTTTTATCAAATTACATCGTAACGGAGATATTTTTCGCAACATGATTGATACGCCAAAAATAAGCCTTAAGGGCCTTCATAAACAATTTGGTCAAAAGATTGTGCTGGATAGCATCGATCTTGATATTATGCCCGGCGAATCCATGGTTATCATTGGCGGATCCGGATCCGGAAAGTCCGTTACCCTAAAATGTATTTTAGGGCTTTTACATCCGGAAAGTGGCAGTATCAAAGTTGACGGCGAGGAAACCATCGGAATGGGCCGAAAGGATCGCAAAAGGATTCAGGAAAAATTTGGTATGCTATTTCAATCCGCCGCCTTGTTTGACAGTCTTCCGGTATGGGAAAATGTCACCTTTGGCTTGCTTGCCGCCGGAAAAATAAAACGGCCGGACGCGAAAGAAATTGCCATCGAAAATTTACGCAGTGTCGGCCTGAGCCCTGATGTGGCCCTGTTAAGCCCTGCGGAGCTGTCGGGCGGCATGCAGAAACGGGTGGGCCTCGCCCGGGCCATCGCCAGCAAGCCGGAAATTATTTTTTTTGACGAACCGACAACCGGCCTTGACCCCATCATGGCCGATGTGATCAATGAATTGATCGTTGAGCGTGTGAAGGAAATGGGCGTAACGGCCCTGACCATTACCCATGACATGTCAAGCGTACGTAAAATAGCCGATAAGGTCGCGATGATTTATAAGGGTAATATCATCTGGTCAGGCCCGCGAAATGACATCGACAACAGTGGGAATGCCTATGTGGAACAATTCATCCACGGCAGAGCCGAAGGCCCGATTCAGATGGAAGTCCTAAAGGCATAACAGCCGAAAGTATATTTTATGGCCAAAGAGCGCAAAATATTTGTCTGTCAATCCTGCGGCACCACATCCGGTAAATGGGCGGGACAATGTGAGGCCTGCAATGAATGGAACAGCATTGTAGAAGAACGGGATATCAGCCATCCGACAGGACTTGGCAAGGGGTCAGGCAATCGTAACAAAGGCCATATTATCAGCCTAAGCGACCTTGAGGGGGAAGAGGCCCCGCCGCCGCGCCTCATTTCCGGGATCGGCGAATTTGACCGGGCCTGCGGCGGCGGACTCGTCCCAGGTTCCGCCATATTAATCGGCGGAGACCCCGGCATTGGAAAATCCACGATTTTACTCCAAGCCGTCGGCAATTTGGCCGCTAATGATATTAAAACTGTTTATATATCCGGCGAAGAATCCATATCACAGGTGCGTATGCGGGCCAAAAGACTGGGGCTGCATAAAAGCCCCGTCAGATTGGGCGCAGAAACAAATTTGCGCGATATCCTGACCACCTTGGACAAAGAGGCCGGGCTTCAGGTGGTGGTCATCGACAGTATCCAGACCATGTATGCCGATACCGTGGATAGCGCGCCCGGAACCGTGACCCAGGTTCGCACCTGCGCCCAGGAGCTG
>JALSHF010000055.1 GCA_026982375.1 Emcibacter sp.
CCGCCCTGCGCCGTTGTGATCGTCTCGGCCACAACAGACAGGCTGTCCCCGTCAACATCACTGTCATTGCCAAGGACATTGCCCGTGATCACGCTGTCTTCACTGCCAGAAAAACTGTCCGAGCTAGCCACAGGCCCGTCATTGCTGCCGGTCACCGTCACAGTTAGCGTTGCTGTGTCCGTGCCGCCAGCACCGTCACTGACCTCATAACTGACTTCAACGCTCGCCGTCTCGCCCTCGGCCAGATAATCATAAGCACTGCCCGGGTTAAATGTAATATTTCTCCCATCATGCGCCACGGCACCAAGACCAGTTTCTATGTTGACATCTGTAATGAAGAGGCTGTCATTATCAGCGTCTGTATCATTGGACAACACATTCAAGGTCAAAGTTTCATTTTCATCCGCCGTGCCGACATCATCAACGGCAACGGGGTTTATATTGGCCTCATCCGTTACAGAATTTTCATCATTTAAGGTCTGTGGCTGTAGTTGGTTTTCTTCAGGTGAAAGACTTTGCGTCGTTTGGCCGCCGGCACCGCTTTCTGGAACCACTATCTCATTCAGGGGGTCAGCTTGCGCGGCCTCTCCAAATTCAAGAGCAGATGTTGAGGTGCCGGAACCTTTGCTATTATTATCGCGGGAAGATGTATCATCACCCGAAGCTTCCTCTTCGCTTAAAAAGCCTGATAATTGCGCTTCGGCATTATCAATGCTGTCTTGCACCGGCGAACCTGTGCCTTCTATATTGTCAAGCACGGCTGTCGGGAAAGCAGCCGCCTCCCCCTCATTTAAGCTTTCCCCTTCAACCGTACGCCCGCCAAGATGAATATTTGACCGGGTTTGCGTATCCTGCGTATCGTCCTCGCCAACAGTATCAAGGCGACCTTCATCCTTTTGTTGCTTTTGAACGCGATCCGCACCCTGTATAATTGGATCTGCCTCTATATCAGAATCATTCTCTGTTGCATTATTCTGATTTTTATCAGCCATGATAGCATTCTCCGGTCAAAAAAATAAAAAAAGTCTAACTAAACGGCCTTGCAAAATAATGTTGCAGACCAAACTTAATCAAAATTCTAACAGGAAATAATAAATAAACTCTTGCAGCATATGGTTAACCAAGATTAACTTTTCATATAGAAAATATATAAATTTCAAATAGTTATATAATAAAAATCACATATTGTTTTCATAAAATTTGAATTATATTCATACCAGAACTCAAAATTAACCATTATTCAACCCAAACATCGTATCAGAGGTATGAGATGATAATTTAGTAAATATTTTCAAAAGCCAATTAAATAAAAAAAGATTTAAAGCAACAGTTATGACTTCATCCAGTGTATTTTCAGGCCAAAATTCAGATCAGGATTCTTCACCGAAAGATTCCCAGGACTCTTCACTTGTTCTAACGCCAATAATGAGGCCTGACATCCTGGTTTCCTCATTATTCATAAATGTTTTATCCTTGGCATTACCTATGGTTCTATTGCAGGTATATGACAGAATTATCCCCAATGTTGCTCTTCAGACTTTGTCTCTGCTTATCATCGGCTTGGTGATTGTGCTCATCATTGATGTTTTTCTGCGCACCGCGCGGTCTTATCTATCTGGATGGGTCGGGGCCAAATATGAACATGAAATGAGCTGTAATGCCGTAGAAAAATTATTGCGGGCCGATTTGCAGGCCTTGGAGAAGGTCGCCCCCGGGGTTCATCTTGATCGTATGTCTTCAATTGATGCCGTAAGGGATTTCTATTCCAGTCAAGCTGGATTGGCGCTGGTTGACCTGCCATTCGTGTTTTTATTTCTGGGCCTGCTGGGATATATTGGCGGCGCGCTTCTGGTTATTCCAGTCATTCTGCTGATTATATTGGGCATTGTGGCTTTTATTCTCGGGGTGCGCCTGAAAGACACCCTGAAAAATGACACGCTGTGGGAAGACCGCAGATACAGCTTTATTATCGAAGCCTTGTCCGGCATACATTCTATTAAGAGTATGGCCATGGAAAATCTTATGGGGCGGCGATATGAGAAACTCATGGAAAATTGCTCCAAAGTATCCCACGAAACCATCTTTCTAAATGGTCTGTCTCAGGGCGTTGGCAGTATTTTTTCACAAATCACCATGGTTGCCGTCGCGAGTATCGGCAGTATTCTGGTCATCAACAATGAAATTACGATGGGGGCACTTGCCGCCAGCACCTTGCTTGCTGGCCGGACGGTTCAACCTTTGCTAAGGGCACTTGGGATATGGACAAGGTTTCAACATATTCAGATTGCCAAAGAAAAGTTACGCCACATCAATGATACGCCCACAGAGCGCCCAAAAGACACCATAGAAGTAAAAACCGTCAAAACCATTGAGATGAAAAATTTCACTTTCAAATATAATGAAGATGGCAAAGAAATTTTAAGCGATATCAGTTTAAAGCTAAAACATGGTGATACCATTGGCATTCGCGGCGGCAATGGATCAGGGAAATCAACTTTTTTATGGGCGCTTATGGGGGGGCTGAAACCCACATCCGGCGAAATACTGTTAAATGACCAGCCTCCAACCACATTTTCTACGGACAGCTTGCGTTCCCGCGTGGCCTACCTGCCCCAAAGTCCCGTTATGTTTAGCGGCACAATTTTGGATAACCTGACCATGTTTCGCGGCGACGAGTATGTTGATGCCGCCTTGGAAATTGCGGAGAAACTCGAACTAAATAGAATTCTGGCCCGTATGCCCGACGGTTATGACACCATAATCGGTGATGGCGCGCAGGGTGAAATTCCCACCGGAATTGCCCAGAGAATAACCATAGCCCGGTCACTTGCCTGCAAGCCGGACGTTATTTTATTTGACGAAGCCAATTCAGGGCTGGATTCACAATCTGACGATGACTTGCAAAAATTGATCGAACAGCTAAAAGGCACGGCAACAATCGTTCTGGTAAGCTATCGCCCGTCATTACTTCGTCTGGCTGATAGAATATATGATTTAAAAGAAGGCCGCCTTATTGAGCAGCCATCGCAAAAAAACAAGATAAAAGCCCCCTCCCAACCCGCAAGAAAAGACGGGGGGAAAAAATAATCATGCAAAATTCTGGACAAAATATTGCTGGACAAAATATTGAACGTAATAATGCCGCGCAAAAAGGCCCCGCGCGCGACTTAATTGACGACCTTGAAAACCGTATGCAAGAAGGTGTCAAGCTTTCCGCATCGAACGGCTCTCTGTTAACGGACGCACTAAAGACGGGAAAGATTGGCTCTTTTAATGCAAAATCACCATTTGCGTCATGCCTTATTCCTTTACTGACAGCGCTTGGCTGGCGCGGCAATATACGCGGGCTGTTCGAGGCTCTGCCGCATTTCGCAGACAGCCTTGACAAAACGGAATTTAGAAACACGCTCGCTCGTCTGCATTACAAAACAGTTCGTTCACCGGCTTGTGTTTCAGAAATTGACGAACGGCTTTTTCCTTGTATTTTTACCGCCAACGAAGATGAGCCCATGATACTTCTTTCACGGGAAGACGGGGGCATTCGCATATTTGACAGCATTGACCGTACTGAAAAAATTCTTGAGGATACTTCCATAACCGGAAGTGCCTATTTTATTTCTTCGGAATTTACGAGCCATACCAACAAAAAAAAGCAGGAAAAACCCGTTGAAAACTGGGTAGGAAGTCTGGCGTTACGTTTTAAAAGCACCATTAAACAACTTTTCTTCATGACGTTATTGCTCAATATTTTTGCGCTTCTCGTTCCCCTGTTTATCATGGCAATTTATGACAAGGTTATCCCCTCAAAGTCCGCTGATACCCTGGCCTATCTTACCGCAGGGATCGCCTTTGCCATATTATGCGAAATTTTGCTGCGCGTTGTTCGTTCAAGATTTGTCGCCTACCTCGGCGCGCGGGTGGAAAATATCATAACCAATAGAACTTTTCAGAAACTCCTGTCATTGCCGCCATCAATGATAGAATCAGCACCGATTGGGGCGCAAGTATCCAGATTAAAAGAATTTGATACGATTAAGGGATTATTCTCGGGCACATTGGTTAACATTGTTCTGGAATTACCTTTTGTAATAATTTTTCTGGTGATCATCGCCGCCCTCGGGGGCTCCATTGCCTATATTCCTATCGCCATGATGGGGGTTTTCGGGCTTGTCGCCTTCATCTTGTTACCTTCGATGAAACGTGCGGTTGCGCAGTCCAGCCATCATAAGGCGGAAAAGCACGGTTTTCTCGTTGAAAGCATGTCCAATCTTCGCACCATAAAACAGACGGCTTCGGAACAATCCTGGCTTGATCGCTTTCGTGATTTATCTGCGAACGCAGCCTATACTCATTTTCGCACCTCTCAGATATCCCTTCTGATGCAAAGCATGGCTCAGGCAATCATGATGGCCGCAGGGGTTGCCACTGTTGGCTTTGGCGTTTTGAGAATATTGAACGGCGATATGACCATTGGCGCATTGATTGCCTGTATGGCGCTGGTATGGCGTGTCCTGTCCCCCTTGCAGAGTTTATTCCTGACCCTGTCCCGGCTTGAACAGATTATCAGCAGCGTAAAACAGATCAATCTTTTGATGAAGATAAAATCAGAAGAAGACCCCAGTCCATCGAACTTGTCAAATCGGGAATTTAGCGGAAATATTGTCGTAGACCGCATCAGCTTCAGATATCGCCAAAATTCAGAGCCTGCGCTGCTCGGCGTGTCTTTTCAAGTCAAACCTGGTGAAATGCTGGCCATTATGGGCCATAATGCTTCTGGCAAGTCAACGGCGCTGAAACTCCTGTTGGCCATGAGCCGGCCTCAGGCCGGTCAGATCATACTGGATGGCATGGATATAAGGCAAATTAATCCTATCACCCTGCGAAGATCCGTCGCTTATGTTCCGCAGCAATCACATTTTTTCCACGGAACTA
>JALSHF010000056.1 GCA_026982375.1 Emcibacter sp.
CAGCGGCATCATTATTTCCAATCACGGCGGCCGCCAGCTGGATTATATGCCGCCGCCCATAGAGGTTCTGCCGGAAATCGTGAAGGCGGTGGCCGGACGGGCAGAAATATTGATCGACAGCGGCGTACGGCGCGGCACTGATGTGATCAAGGCTCTGGCCCTTGGCGCAGATGCGGTGATGATCGGGCGGCCTTATCTTTATGCCTTGGCGGCGGGCGGCGAGGCGGGTGTGGACCGTATGTTTGCCTTGCTGCGTGCGGAGCTTGCACGGGATATGGCCCTATTGGGCTGCATAAAAACCTCAGACCTGAACCCGGATTTTATTCATTATCCCGGGTAATGTCTTCATTCTTCAAGAAATTGAGAATCACCTCTTGCAGGCCATTTTCATGGAGCAGATCGATATGGCCGCCGCTTCGATTATGAAGGCGGCATTTTGGGCCAGTCGCCTGCATTCTTTCGACTTCATGAGGCGGAACAATGGACTTCTCCCCCCGGATCAGCAGGGTCTTTGCGGTGATTTTGTCATAATGATGCCAGATGTCGAAATCCTGACCATGCAGACTGAACTGATTGGCCAACGCCGGATCATTCTGAAAGGTGAAATGCCCGTCATCCGTCTGCCGGCACCATGTTTCTGCCAAATGGCGCCATCTGTTTTTGTCCAGCACCAACCCGCCTCTGGTCAGCATGTCCTTAAGGTATTTTTCGAATTTGGTGAAGCTGTCAAAATGCGGCGGGTCCGAAATATTTTTCATGGCCGCCTCGCGCAGCCAATCGGGGAAACCGGGGCCGACATCATCCAGAACAAGATGGCTAATGGGGCATTCGGTCATAACCGCGCCAAGGACAATACCAAGGCCACCGCCTTTTGATGCCCCGATCCAGCGCACCGACGTCAGGCCAAGCTGAGAGACAAGATCGCGGGCAACGGCGGCATAGGCGGTCAGGCCGGGGTCATTTTTCTGATCATGTGTCCAGTCGGACAGCCCGCAGCCAATGGAATCCGGGCAGATCACATGATAATCTCTGGCGAGCCGCATCGCCAGTTCTTCATGGTCCCGGCAGGTGCCCGTGACCCCATGCCAGATAATGACAGCCTCTGATTTTGGGTCACCATATTCCAGAAAATGGATATTTCGGCCTTGGCACATCAGAAATCTTGATTTTGCAGCTTCAGAAGCTATTGTTTATTCCCTTCAGAAAAGTCTATGATTTCTCCATAAAGTAAGAAAAAGATAAAAACAATGACAAAGAAGTTTAAACGGCGCAATTTAATATTGGCAGAAGCGGGCAGGCTTTTTGCCGAAAAGGGCTTTTCGGATACCTCTCTTGGGGATATTGCTGAATCAGTCGGCATTAAACGGGAATCCCTCTATTATTATTACCCCAGCAGATATGATCTTCTTTATGATATTATCGCGCCGCAGATTTCCCGTGTTATGGAGAATTTTACGGCGATTGTCGCTGAAGAGACAGATAGCAGAATAATCATTCGGCGCGGCATTGAAAGTCATCTTCAGCATTTCAACGCCAGTTATTTCCATATGGTCATGGCGGTTCGTAAAAACAGCAGTGGTGACGTCCAGATCAAGTTCATTCAATTGCGTGATATGTTCAAATCCTATGAAAAAGCGTGGCTGAAAATGATCCATGAGGGCCGGGCCGCCGGCGAAATAAGGCCCGGCGCGCCGCCGGAACTTCTGGTCTATTCAATTTTGGGCCTCTGCAACAGCCTGTCCAGCTGGTACCGAGAGGGCGGCATATTATCCCTTGATCAAATTAGCCGATATTATGCCGATATTATTTTGGACGGCACAAAAGCCTAACCGTTAGAATATGATCACCCTGTTTCCGTGAAATCAGCCTTGCGGCGTTCCTGAAAGGCGGTAATGCCTTCGCGGGCGGCTTTTGTACAGGCGCTGTCACCAAAGGCCTCATAGCCTATGTCCAGGGCATCGGATAAGGAGGGGGCGTCGGCGGCCAGACTCACCGCCTTTTCAATGATCGTGATGATTTCGCGGCTTAATATCTGGCCCGTTGCCGAGGCGGCGTCCGATGGCTCAAACGGGTCAATTTCCACAGGCGTATCCGTAATGGCATGGGGTTTATTCTGTAAGGCCGCCACTTGCCGAAGAGCGGCGGGGATTAAATCTTTCGAATAGTGAACAATCTCTGAAATCATGCCGATTTCAAGCCCCGTTCTTGCGGTTAATTTTTCCGCGCGGGTCAGCATGCCGTTGAAAATTTTTGCCGATTTGGGCCAGCGGCGATAGGGGATGACCATGGCGCCGATGCCGGGGACAATCCCAAGGGTCACTTCCGGTAATTGCATCCATGCGCTCTGTATGGCCACCAGCGCATGACAGCGGGTGGCCAGTTCCAGCCCCCCGCCCAGGGCCAGACCATTCAGCGCGGCGACAACCGGCTTGGGGCAGCTATCAAGATGAATCAGCAGACGGGAACAATCTCTGGCATATTGAATGCTTTGGTCCTTGTCGCCCAGCATGGCGGGAAATTTGCCAATATCTGCGCCTGCGCAAAAAGCAGAAGTGCCATATCCCGTGATGATAAAACCTGTGACGGCGGGATCATTTTCATGGGCCTTGATGACCTCAAGAATTTCGTCGGTCATCTGGTCATGAAGGGCATTCATGGCTTCTGGCCGGCGCAGGGTGATGATTTTGACGCCATCCACGTCATCAACCAGAATATAACGGTGAAAATCAAGATAGGCCGATATTGGTTTTTTCGGCTGGGGCATATTCGGTTTATATTTGGCAAATTCGGCAAAGATACGCAGGACTTCCTGTTCGCCGAAATCCTTCATCAGTTCCAGCGGGCCTTTTTTAAAGGCAAAGGCCAAACAGCAGCCCAGATCAAGATCCGCCGGGGAGCCGATCTGTCTGTCCAGAATATCAACGGTCTGGGAAAATAGAATGCCCAGAAGGCGATCCCGTATGACAGAGGCTGTTTTTGGATCCACAGGGATGGGGGATCCGGGCGGATTTGTCTGCCATTTATCAACCTCGTTAAAGATAGTGGCCGGCGTATAATGGTCGCCTTCATCGGCGGCCTGCACCGTATTGGTTTCAACAATGATCGGGTTGCCGTTGGCGAGATTCAGGACAAAGAATGGCCCGGCGTGAACCAATTCCATGGCCACGCTGTCGATTTCTGCGGGGCTGGCAATATCCAACAGCAAGGCGGCTTCGTTACACCAGTTATCAAATATCCGGTCGAGCATGAAACAGACCGCATCCGTGGTCAGCATGGGGACTTTTCCCGTGACACCAAAGAACCAGCGTAAATATTCAGAGAGTTCGGGGCCTGCCCCTTGCCAGTCAATGACCTCAACCACCGGGTTTTGAAAAGCCGGCGCGAAAAAATGGGTGACGGTGGCCCGCTCAGGATGATCCAGATGGGAAAAAAGTCGTTCTGCGGGCAGGGAACTGGTGTTGGACGTAATCAGGGCGTCAGGGCGAATATATTTTTCGATCTGGGTGAATATTTCTCTTTTCAAATCCAGATCTTCGGTGGCCGCTTCCAAAACCCAGTCGCAATCTTTCAGGGCGGCATAATCGGTGGATGTGATCAAATTCTGCCGGACGGCGATGGCTTGAGATTGGGTTAATTTACCGCGTTTCAAGCCCTTTTCCGCATAAGCATCAATGCGACCAACGGCCCGGTTCAAAGCCTCGGGGTTAATATCAATGAGGATAAGCGTCAGGTCTTTCAAAGCGCTTTTCAGGTAATAACCAATGTCAGGCCCAATGGTGCCGGCCCCGATAATGGCGATGGATTTTGGTAATTTTCGGCTTGGGTTTAACAGAATCGGATTATGAATTGATACAGCGCTCATGATAAATTCCTTGATTTGTCTCATCTATCTTATTGAAAATCAATGGTTTTCAGACCATTTTGGATGACAGGGATATTGTTATAATATTTATTCTACATAACTGTAGAATTTTATCAACTATAGCTGTGAAATTACCTTGATAATTAACAGGAAAACTTTATCCTTTATAAATTAAGCAAAGCCCCCACGGATATTTATGGAAAAAGAACAAAAATCATTCATTGAACAAATGTATCAGGATAACCATGCGGGGTTTCTTAAGTTCTTGATGTATAGAACGCAGAATCAGGATGATGCCCATGATGTATTGCAAGAGGCATTCCAGAAAATAATCACTCTGGAGGGCCTGCGAACCATGGAAAATCCCCGCGCTTATCTTTACCGTACGGCCATCAATATTATCATTGACCGGCAGCGCAAGGGCCAGCATCATAAAAAATACATCCATGAGGTTCAGAGCGGCGTATCCATGGGGGTGGCCAGTGAGGCAGGGGCCATCCCGCCGGACAGGCAAGTGGCGGCCCGGCAGGAACTTGACGAGATTTTTCTGGCTCTGGATGACTTGCCGGCAAAATGTCGCAGGGCTTTTTTATTGCACCGGGAAAATAACCTGAAATACAGCGAAATAGCCGAAGAATTACAAGTTTCCATAAGCATGGTAGAGAAATATATCATACAGGCCCTTAAATATTTAAGGCGGAAAATGAAAAAAAACTGAGGGGTCTTTAAGGAGAGCCGTTTAGATTTTGAGACACGGGATAATGGACGACAGATGAATGAGCAGATAATAAACGATCAAATACTGGATGAGGCAACCGAATGGTTTGTGTTGATGCGCAGCGATGATATATCGCCGGAGCGCGCGGCAGGCTTTGCGGACTGGATCAGCCAAAGCGATTTGCATCAGGCTGCCTATGGGGAAATAGGCGGGCTGTGGGATGAGCTTCCTGCTATGGCAAGCCCCGCGCGGGATAACGCCTCTGTCACGTCATTGGCGGATCATAAAATACAGAAAAAAATACATAAAACGCCTCAAAAATCCCATAAACAACTATGGTTTCCCGCA
>JALSHF010000057.1 GCA_026982375.1 Emcibacter sp.
ACGCAAAGTGGACGCCGCCTGAAATGTCCCCGCGCCCATTTCAAGATCGTAAGGCTGCAAAATAACGCAGCCTTGATCAGCCCAATAGGCCTGTAATTTGAGAATAAGCGTCTGGAACGCTTTTTCGTTTTTGGGCGGGCTGTCCATCAAGTTTGTTTCTTTCTAAACGTCATGCAGTGAGCATTCGCAGCATTTTATAGCGAGAAATTACTGGCTACCCCTCCATTCGTCAAGGATTGATTGTAGCTAAACTTACAGGCCAAAACGGCCCCATAGTGATTTACTTTCCAGAGTAGCGATAATTTCTTCGCTGATGCGCTGTTTGGGGCCGGTCATGCCGAGCAGGCTTTTGATAAACCCCTTGTCTTCTTTGATACGTTTAAATTTTGTTTTGTCGCCGAGCTTTTCCTTCATCACGGTATGAATATCGCCAATACCATCCACAAGGCCCAGTTTCATGGCTTCTTTTCCGGCCCAGAATTGACCGGAGAACATGATTTTTTGCGTGCCTTTCAAACGATCGCCCCGGCTTTCCTTCACCAGACTTTTAAAGAAATCGTGGATTTCCTTCTGCAATTCCTTCAATAGCTTGACGTCTTTGTCTTTTTCTGGCTGAAAAGGGTCCAATATGGATTTATTGTCACCGGCAGCATAAACCCGCCGTTCCACGCCGATTTTCTCAATGGCTTTATTAAATCCAAAGCCTGCGGAAATCACCCCGATACTGCCGACGATCGAGGCTTCATGGGCATAAATTTCTTCGGCGGCCAATGAGATCAGATAACCGCCGGACGCCGCCACATCTTCGGCAAAAGCATAGACCGGAATTTTCTTTTCTGCGGATAATTTTTGTATGCGTCGCATGATAAGTTCGCTCTGCACGGGCGAGCCGCCCGGTGAATTGACGGCCAAGGCCACGGCCTTGACATTATAAACATCAAAAGCCTGATTGATCTTGTCTTCCAGTCCCGCCAGATTAAGCGCCGTTGTAAAACGACTGCCCGAGCCGATCACCCCTTCCAAAGGCAATATGGCCACCACAGGGGCCGGATTCTGGAAAACAGGCAACGGAATTTTTGACAATGCTTGTTTAATTTTTTTCATCATGGTTTTTTTATCTTCACAGTTAATTTGTTATATCTGGTCATTCATTATATCCAGAGCCGCCCCATAACGCAGAATATTTTCTGCCTGCGGCGTGAATGATCCGTCTGATGTATGCACAATCAGGCCCGGTTTCAAGGATATATTTCCTTTGCTGCCTTTTTTGGCCTGAATGATGATCCGCCGCGCGTCCTTTTCTTTTGCCGACCATAGCGGATAGATAATAATATCCCCTGCCCTGCCATGCAGGGCAGCGATAATATCATCCAGCCTGTCGGCCCGATGCACCAGCGTTAAATACCCCAATGGCTTTATCATACGAAGGCAGAAATGAACCCATTGTTCCAGACCAATATGACTGTCCATATGGGCCATCGCCCTTGTCTCAAAAGGCGACGAGGTTCCGCCGCTCTTTTTCAGATAGGGCGGGTTCGAGATGACATGATGATAGCTGTTCGGCGGGCAAATGGGCGGCGGGCTTGCAATATCACCTGTGAAATATTCTATGATTTCTCCGAAATGATTTTCCGCCGCATTTTTCCGGGCAAGCGTTAATAGTTCCGGCTGTAATTCGATACCATGAAAAATATTATCCGATATTTGATCTTTTGTTCGCGCCACAAGGCAGCTCAGAATACCGCCTGTTCCCGCCCCCATATCCAGAATTTTATCACTTTCAAGATAATTTATACTGGCCGCAAGGAATACGGTGTCCGTGGCAATCCGGTAGCCCTCTTCCGGTTGAAAAAGCTTGATCGCGCCGCCCAGGAAATCATCCTGTGATATCCCCCTAAATTCCGTCATATCGCCCAATGTCCCTTATTCCAAATTTTTTTCCAGGTTTGGCACAAAGTCTATATCATCTTTCAACCCCGTTTCCCGAATCAGCCGGATGGCGACCGGGATATATTCTTCCGCCACCATCACCCTTTGGCCGATCCCCAGAATGCCCCCGCCCATCAAACTGGCGTGATGGCCCAATATGACGAACGGCACCTCTTCCGCATCAAAAAGCGCAGAAATGCGCGAAATCAGGACGTTATTATCTGTAGAAAAAATCTCTATCACTTTTTTTTGATCCCTATTTGATCGGAAAAATGCCAAAACTTGACCAAGGTAGCTTGACCTTTATACTCTCAGAAGACTATTTTGCCATAAGAATATAGTCAATTCATTCACAGAAGTCAGGTTTTAACAGTGGGCGTCGTCATATCATTTGAAGAAGAACAAGCCAAGGCAGAGACAGCACTCGCCCATTTGCAGGCCCTTGTGGCCGATGATATGATCAAGGTCAACCAGACCATCATCCTTAAAATGCAAAGCTCCGTACCCTTAATTCCGCAGCTGGCCGGGCATCTGATTGCGTCCGGCGGCAAAAGATTGCGGCCGATGTTAACCTTGGCCACCAGCCGTATGTGCGGCTATAAAGGCGATCGTCATGCGGAGCTTGCAGCTTGTGTTGAATTTATCCATTCTGCCACATTGCTTCATGATGATGTGGTCGATGAAAGCGATATGAGACGCGGACTTGAAACCGCCAATGAGCTATGGGGCAATAAAGCCAGCGTTTTAGTCGGTGATTTTCTGTTTAGCCGGTCTTTTGAATTGATGGTTGCTGATGGCTCACTCGAAGTTTTGGCCATCCTGTCGAATGCATCTTCTGTCATTGCCGAGGGCGAAGTTCTGCAGCTCACGACCGCCAATAACATGGATACCACCGAAGATTCCTATATGCAGGTTATTGTGGCCAAAACAGCCGCCCTGTTTGCCGCATCCTGTGAAATTGGCGGGGTGATAGCGGAAAAATCCGACGCAGAACAACAGGCTTTAAAAAGCTATGGTAAAAATTTAGGCATTGTATTTCAATTGATTGACGATGTTCTGGATTTCTCAGCCGAACAGGAAAAGCTCGGCAAATCTGTCGGTGATGATTTCCGCGAAGGCAAGGTCACGCTGCCCATCGTGCTTGCCTTTCGGCGCGGCGATGATGAAGAACGCAAATTCTGGCGCCGCACCATCGAAGATCTGGATCAAAATAATGACGATCTGGAAACAGCAATCAGGCTAATGGACAAGCATAAGGCCCTGCATGACACCGTTGAGCGGGCGCGGCATTACGGGGCTATCGCCAAAGATGCCCTTGCCATTTTCCCCGATGACGACTATCGCAAAGCCCTGACCGGTATTGTTGATTTCTGCGTAAATCGCGCCTATTAGGCCCCTTCGGCCTCTCTAAAGCCCGCCTCAGATAAGATACTGGAGAATTCCGGTAAATTAGACTATGCTAATTCTCCAAATAACCTTCAGTAACATAATGAATATTGGCTGACGATTGCCCCCGGGGGATATTCACCAATCAAAAATCTTACGAGGAGAATTATCATGGCTGAATTAAATATGGACAAACTTCAAGAGCTTGCCGGAAAACTTGTTGGGGATGCAAGTTCTGCATTAAGCATTTTGCTGGCCTATATGGGGGATCAAACCGGCGTCTACCGCGCCATGGCCGACGGCGATTGGCGAACAGCAAAAGAAATCGCCGCCATTGCAGATGTGGATGCGCGTTATTTGCAGGATATGCTATCGGCAAATGCCGCAAATGGATATGTCACCTATGATGCAGATTCCAAACAATTCTACTTAACGCCCGAACAGGTCGCCATTTTCGCCACCGAAGAAAGTCCGGCCAATATGCACGGCATGCTGCAGATCATTGTGGCGCAATATGCCTCATATGAAAAGGCAATGGATGTCTTTAGAACCGGCGAAGGGCGGCCTTGGGGCGAACATCATTCATGTCAATTCTGCGGCACAGATCGTTTCTTCAGGCCCGGCTATGAAGCCAATTTAATCGAAAACTGGATTCCAGCCTTAAACGGCGTCAAAGAAAAGCTGGAGGCTGGCGGCACTATTGCCGATATTGGCTGCGGCCGTGGTTCGTCATCCGTGATGATGGCCGAAAGCTTCCCGAATTCGAATATATATGGTTATGATATTCACGGGCCATCCATTGATGACGCCCGCGAAAAAGCCGCAGCGGCTCATATTAATAATATTCATTTTGAAACGGTGGGTGCCAACGATATCGATCTTGACAAGGCCTATGATCTGGCCTGCATGTTTGATTCACTCCATGATATGGGCGATCCGGTGGGAATTGCACGCCATATTCGCAAAGGGCTGAAACCGGGCGGAACGCTCATGGTGGTCGAACCTATGGCGGGGGACAAAACAGAAGATAACCTTCATCCCTTGGGCGGATTATTTTATGCCGCATCGACCCTGGTCTGCTTGCCAAATTCACGCGCGCAGGATGTCGGGCTTTGCCTTGGCGCACAAGCCGGGCCAGAGAAGCTTTCACAGGTCCTGCATGACGCCGGTTTCTCATCGGTGCGGGTCGCCGCGACAACACCGACCAATATCATTCTTGAAGCAACAAACTAAAGTTGGATCAGGGCATATTTTGGCCGTTCTATTTTTGAGGTCAAAAAAAGATTTGGCAAAATCCCTATTTGTTGTAGTTTCAATATGAAATAATAATAAATAGGGAAATGATTTATGAGTGAGCCAAAATCTGCGCCGCATCATGTGAAATGGTCTTCACGCTCCGCCTTTCTTATGGCCGCTGTGGGGGCTGCTGTGGGACTGGGGAATCTTTGGCGTTTTCCTTATATCGCCGGGGAAAATGGCGGCGGGGCCTTTGTCCTGATTTATGTGGCTTTCGTTTTCATATTGGGCATCCCGCTCATCATGGCCGAACTGGCCCTGGGACGCGCAGGAAAGATGAGCGCCATTGGCACCATGGCAAGCATGGTCAAGAAAGGCCATAGCCCCATTTGGAAAATCATTGGCCTGCTCAGCTTGCTGATACCACTTATGGCACTGACTTATTATAGTGTCATTGCGGGCTGGTCTCTGGAATATTTCATCAAAGCCATTACAGGCAGCTTTCATCAGATAGATGCGGCGGGGAGCGGCGCGATGTTTGATGACTTGCTCGGCAGCTGGCAAAAGCTCACGCTATGGCATACCATATATATGATTTCTGTCATTGCCATTGTGTCGCTTGGCGTGAAGGCCGGATTGGAAACCACGGTCAAAATCATGATGCCGGGATTATTCATGCTGTTGATTTTCCTTTCCGCTTACGCCGTATTTACCGGCAATGGCGCTCAGGCTTTCGAATTTCTTTTTACCCCTGATTTCTCCAAGATAACCGCCAGCACGGTATTGGTGGCCCTGGGGCAGGCCCTCTTCTCCCTCGCGGTGGGGGTGGGGGCATTGATTACCTACGGCGCTTATCTGCAAGAAGATGTCTCCCTGCCCAAGGCGGCGGGCATCATAGCCATATCCGACACTCTTGTGGCCTTGTTGGCCGGCTTTATGATTTTCCCAATCGTCTTTCAATATAATCTGATCCCGGGCGAAGGCCCCGGGCTGATTTTTGCCACCATGCCCATTGCCTTTGGTCAGATGACCGGGGGATTGATTTTTGGCGCCTTATTCTTCCTGCTGCTGACCTTTGCGGCCTTTACCTCATCACTGGCCATGCTGGAGCCTGCCATTGCCTGGTTTGAAGACAAGGGCATGTCACGCAAGCTTACCTCATGGGCAACCGGCATTTGCATCTGGGCCTTTGGGCTTCTTATGGTATTATCCTTTAATCTTCTAAAGGATTTCAGACCCTTGGAATTAATCGGGGTCATGGCCGATAAAAATCTGTTTGGCCTCATTGATTTTGCGGTGGCTAATGTGATGATGCCGTTCAATGCCTTGTTGCTGGCGTTATTTACCGGCTGGGCCATGTCAGTCAAAACCCTGAGCGATCAGTTCGACCTGCCAATTGACAGCCAGAAATTTCGCCTTTGGCAGTTCAGCATGAAATATATCGCGCCGATCGCCATTGGCATTGTCGCTTATATGATGATCTTCGGTGATCCTGTCAAACAAATCATGGGGCTTATGGAAAAGATATTTTCCTGAAAAGAAAATGGGCAGGAACATATAATGCGCCTGCCCAAATTATAAAAAAGCTTATGAAAAGACTTTAGAATCTTTTCTTAACCGTCAAGCCCCACTCACGCGGGCGGCCATATATCACATTCGCCGTACCAAAGCTTGTCAGGGTCTGGAAGCCACTCGCAATATACGCCTTGTCAGTCAGGTTGGTGACAAACAGAGCAATTTCCCAGTTATTATCAAGATTACTATAGGTAAGGCGGCTATTGAGCAGACTATAGCCAGGCGACCTTATCAAATCTGTATTCTGTACATTCTGCTCGGTTTCACTTTGATAGGTCCAGTCACCGCGAAGGGAAAGTTCACTACTGCTATTGATCTCCACAGTATATTCTGCTCCCAGAGAGAAGTTCCATTCCGGCGTTTTCATTGCCTGAGAATTCAGATTAAAATCCTGCACTCCGGGATCAAGTTGGGTGATCTCAAAATCAACGTAACCAAGGCTGCCGATGATATCCAGATTGGCGGTTGGCCGGGCCTGTAATTCCAATTCAAAACCCTGAATTTTGGCTTTACCGGCATTTTGTATCCGAAGCGCAAGAACGCCATTCTCGTCGGCACTGATACTGCCTAGCTGCATGTCGGTATAATTCGCGTTAAAAACGGCCCCGTTCAGGCGCAGGCGATTATCAAACCAGTCCGTTTTAAAACCAAATTCATAGGACAATACAGTTTCCGGATCAAAAGAGTCAACGGCGCTAACGCTGATGGGGCGGCCATTAAAACCACCACTTTTGAAGCCCTGTGTCACGGAGACATATACAAGAGCATCTTCATTGATTTTATAATCAATACTGCCCATTGGCGTGAAAGAACTCCAGTCTTCTGTTATCGTACGGTTTCCAATAATGACTGCCCCCGAATTCTCACGGGTATGGTTGAGAAAATAGTCTTTCTTTTCATAGGAGTAGCGTGCGCCGGCAGTGATGCTGATTTTATCCGTCACTTGATAGGTGCCCTGCGTAAAGGCGGCGTAACTCTTGATGTCAATCTCGTTAAAAATATTCAAATCAAGGTCAAGGTTTGGATTGATGGGGTTGCCCGGGCCGCCCGGCGCAGTCGGCGCTGTTAGCGGGGATCCGTTTAATGTGCCTGGCAAGGCTTCCAACGCATCATAAAGGCCTGATGCCAGCCTGACAACATTGTCATCGCGGCCAAATTCATCAAAATAGAAAGCCCCGATGACCCAGTCCAGCTTATCGTCAAAAGACGTTCCAATCAGCTGAAATTCCTGGCTGATTTGATTTTGATTCTGCGTTTGGTCTGTTGCCACAAATGAAAGAGGGGAACCGTCCGTGTCACTGTTGAAAAAGGCTTCCATCTCCCGGTAGGCTGTGATTGACCTCAAAGACAGATTCTCATTCACAGTCCAGTCAATATCCATGCTGAACCCATAAGAATCCAATGTGTTCTTGTTGCCGTCTGTCGCATAGGAATCATATCGATTGCCGTTGCCAATGATGAAATCACTGGTATAGGGCAAGCCGCTCGGCCCGCCGACAAGAGCATTCCACAGACCGCCAAGACCACCAAAGGCAGCACCGTTATCATCCACAAAAACCAGAATAGAGGGCACACCCTTTTCCCGCTCCCGCGTGTAATCAGCCGTAAAGTCTATGGTCACATCTTCGGATGCTTCCCAGCGCAAGGCAACACGCGCTGATGTTGCATTCTCATCGCCTGCTGTATCAAGCACTTTATCTGTACCAAATTCCAGACGTTTCCCAATGCCATCACGGTTCTTGCTGGACATGGAAACTTTTGCGGCAAGGGTATCGCTCAGGGCGACATCAAAGCTGCCCCGAATATCCAGCCGGTCAAATCTTCCTGTTGTCACTTCAAGATAACCTGTGCCGTCCCCCATGGGTTTTTGAGACGTCAGGGCGATCGCACCACCGATGGTGTTCTTGCCAAATAACGTCCCTTGCGGGCCACGTAATACTTCCACCCGTTCCAGGTCAAGCAAATCCATCACGCCGCCAAGAGTTCGCGGATGATACACACCATCCACATAAATACCGACCCCGGGATCGGTTGTAAAAAGGAAATCGCTTTGACCGATACCCCGGATATAAATCTGCGAATTATTGCCGCCGCCGCTGGTGCTGGGCGAGCTATTCATCACCACATTGGGAATATAGGCCCCGACTTCCATAAGATTGGTCAGGTTTCTCTTCTCCAGCTGGGCTGTGGAGAGTGCCGTGATGGCAATGGGCGTTTCCTGTATGCTCTCTGATCTTTTACGAGCCGTTACAATAATTTCCTCGAGGGAATGGGTCATCGCCGTGTCGGCTTCCTCTTCCTGCTGCGCATAGGCGACAGAAGATGTCCCCGCCATTAACGCCGCACAAATAACCGTGCCGCTGCTCCTGCGCAGCAATTTGCGATAGCTGGATATATTCTCCCTGTCTATATTTTTTCTGGTCATAGTTTTTCTCCCTAAGATAAATTTACATTCATTATAAATTTTTTACTCATCCAAGCATTTAGCCATAGTCTCAAGAAATCAACCATAGCGGAAAATACTCATATTAATTTGGTCGTTCTTTCAGATGATCATTCACGGCCCGGACAAGGCGATCCAACCCAGAGACGCCGATATCCAGCACCCCCGCAAAGCTGATGAAGCCATGTATCGCGCCCGAAAAACATTCATATTCAGTTTGAACACCTGCGGCCTTCAATCTATCCGCATAATGCTTCCCTTGATCACATAAAGGATCATAACCCGCCGTCATAATGAGCGCAGGCGGCAGATTCGACAGATCCGGATATAATAAAGGGGAAGCTTTCATATCCTTGGCATCTTCATCATTGCCAAGATACATGCCCTTAAGCCATTTCATATCCGCCAGCCCCAGAAAATATTCCCCGCCGCCAAAATCAGCATAGGAGGGGTAACTGACCTCAAGCGCCATATCCACGCCCGGATAGACCAAAAGCTGTAATTTAATCTCAGGCCCCTTTCTATCCCGCGCCATAAGGGATACAGCGGCGGCCAGATTACCGCCCGCGCTATCGCCTGCAACCGCAATCCGCGCAGCATCGCCGCCCAGCTCTTTTGCATTCTTACTGGCCCAGCAAAGCGCCGCGTAACAATCTTCAACACCCGCAGGAAACGGATTTTCCGGCGCAAGACGATAATCCACCGATATAACAATGACCCCCGCGTTGTCGCATAAATAACGGGTGATGGAATCATGGGTTTCAATGCTGCCCAAGGCAAAGCCCCCGCCGTGATAAAATAACAGCATGGGGACAGGCTTATCTGACGAGGCCACATCAGGCCAGTAGATACGCACGGGAACAGGACCATTAGGGCCCGGAACCTGTCGATCTTCGGCGGCAGAAATATGACTGCCCTTATAACCAAGAGCTTCGCTGATTGCCGCCAATGCCTCCCTTGCCCCCGCCACCGGCATTTCATGCAAGGCAGGGCCGCCAGCCGCGCTGATATCTGACAACATTTTTTCGGTTTGTTCATCAAGCATTGATAGGCTCCTTTAATATATTACCCCAAAATACGTACAGGATCCTTGCCGTCCCAATTGACAGAAGGCTCCTTTACCGCCGAAAAAAGCCCCTCTACGGCAGGATTCATCTCGATAAGTTCTATCATGCCGCCCAATTCGGCCATTGTGTCCACATAGGCGGCCCGCGCATCCACGGGCTCTACTCTGCCATAAAGGACTTCGGCATTACCCGATGACGCGTAACGGGCCAGATCAGCATCAAAGCTGGTTGTGGAAACCGCCCAGTGATGGAAACCATACCCTTTTCTTCCAACAACCTCGGTATAAACGGACGGGCTTGTGCTATGCTGAAAGATCAATTCAAAACACATGGAACCTGAAAAGCCCATGGCAATTGTAATATCCAGATCGCTCGGCTTGCCCCGGTAGCGATAATCCTCAAGGGCAAAATGTTCAAATAAAAAGAAAGGCCCGACACCAAGCGTCTTTGTCCAATGGTTCATGGCTTTTTCGATATCCTCGACCACATAGGCAACCTGCATAATGCCCCCAAGCGGCTGTCCGAAAGATAATAGTTTGGTCATAATAATTCCTCTCTGACTTTAAGCTGATATAAAATTTACATCAAACATGATACAAGAGGCTATCTAATTATATCAGGCTGGCTGAAACAATAGCGGGAATTACTCAAACGCCCCAATTTGAGTAATTCTTGCTATTGCGCCTGTCTTTAATAGCCTTATTTTGGGCATTATAGAGAATATCCGGGAAATGAGGGTTTTGAAAATGACTAATTTTTTAGCCGTAAAAGTCTGGCCCTTTATTTCTGCGGGCTTTCTTCTGGTCATTATCGGCATAACGAGCCCGGGTCAGGCCCAGGAAACGACCAAGGAAACGACCAAGGAAACGACTGAGGAAACGACAAAGAAAGCCTCTTATCATTTCCCGCCGATGAAAACCCATCGGCTTACGTCAGTAAAGATCGGGCAAACTTATGAAATTCGCGTTATGGTTCCCGTCAGTAAAAAAGACGGATCGGAGAAATTTCCGGTTCTTTATATGACTGATGCCAATGGCGGCATTCCCATGGCACAAACCGCCCGAACCATGCAAACGGCGGGGGAATTATCCCGCTTTATCATTGTGGGCATTGGCTATCCCGTGGATAATATTTTCCATTCGCTGTATTTGCGTCAACGCGATCTCACGCCCAATATGATGACGCGCAAACGCTATCCCTTTCCCATTGAGGGTATTGTGGAAGTGACGGGCGGCAAAAAAATGGGCGGCGCGCCTGAATTCCTTGATTTTATCCGGAATGAACTCAAACCTTTCATCAATGCCAATTATAATACCCTGCCTGATGACAGTGGTTATTTTGGCACCTCTCTTGGCGGGCTTTTTGGTCTGTATGTTTTATTTAATGCCCCGGAAACATTCAACCGGTATGTCATCGGCAGCCCGGCAATATGGTGGGGGGATGAGGTCATCTTTTCTCAGGCCAAAAAATTTCTTGAAAATAATGATGACGTGAAAGCCAATGTATATATGGCTGTCGGCGATATAGAGGAAATCGCCGAGCCAAACAAACGTTATGTCTCCAATGTCTATAAGATGGATGCTTTGCTGCGCAGCAAACCCCTCACGGGATTTACGTTAAAAACCGCACTATTCCCGGACATAGGCCATACCAGCGCCTTTGGTATTCTGCATTCAAGGGGCCTAAGGGCCGTCTTCGGCCCTGCCCGTTGTTCGCCGTTCCAAAGTGAAACCTGCTGATAAATGGCTTTGGTGAATAACCCTCTCTGTAGCACGGGAAGGGAAATAAAATTTTCTGCGTGATTTAAAAACTTGGAGGCTATTCTTTATAATTATTGGCAATATGACCCGATAAAATACAATTTCTGTACAATTTAACGGCTTTCCCGCCAATTTGCTCCCTTCTGTTCGACATATTTAAAGGTCATGATATGGCATAGTCAGTAAATTCAAGAGGGTAAGCATGACGAAGGAAATAATCTGGTTGAGACGTGAAACCCGTGTCACTGAACGCCGCACGTCCCTTCTGCCCGAAGGAGCCCGTAGCCTCATCAAAGAAGGCTATGAGGTTCTGGTCGAAAAATCAGTGAAACGTATCATACCCGATCAGGCTTATGCTGATGCCGGCTGCCGAATGGTCGAGGGTGGCTCATGGATAAAGGCGCCCAAAGACGCTTTTATACTTGGCCTGAAAGAATTGCCCGGCGCGCCTGATCACTTAAGGAATAACCATATTTATTTTGCCCATGCCTATAAGGAACAGGCCGGCTGGCAGGGACTGTTGTCGCGCTTCATGTCCGGCGGCGGGACTCTTCTGGATATTGAATATATGGTTGACCAGAATGGGAACAGGGTTGTCGCCTTTGGGTTTTGGGCGGGCTATATGGGCGCGGCACTTGCTCTTATTCATTGGTACAATCAGAATTGTGCGAACAACCCATATCTGGATAAAGGCCTGACCCCCTTTAATAATTCTGACGCGTTAAAGGCACAAATTAACGCTGCAAATACCCTCGGCAAGAAACCAAAAGTTCTGATCATTGGGGCGGGGGGACGCTGCGGCCAAGGCGCGTTGAAAATTCTTGAAGAATATGGGGCCGAGATTACCTGCTGGGGGCGCAAGATGACCAACGACATTGACCGCGCCGCCTTGCTGGAACATGATATTCTGATCAATTGCGCTTTCATCATAGATGATGTCCCGAGCTTTCTGCGCCAAGAAGACCTGAAACAAAGCACGCGGCTGAGCGTCGTTGCGGATGTCTCGTGCGATCCCTATAGTGCCTTCAATCCCATTCCGCTTTATCATGAGACCACATCATGGGAAAAACCCTATATTACGGTTAAAAGCGCGTCTGGTGATAAAAGCATCGATATCATCGCCATTGATAACCTGCCTTCCCTGCTGCCGCAAGAAGCCAGTCAGGAATTCTCCAGCCAGCTTTTACCCCACCTCAAGACTCTTAATAAAATGGGCCGCGACCCCATATGGCTTTCGGCGCAGAAATCTTTTGATGACGCCATTTCCCGTATGAAACAAAATTCTCTGAAAGAGATACAAGTCGCCTAACGTAATATATTATAAGGAAATATTATGTCCTCAGACTTATCGCAACATAAGTCAAAAATTCATCAGTCGAAAATTCATTGGCCAAAAATTCATTGGATAGGCGCGGGGCTCGCGTCAGGCCCGGGCATTGTCTCCCTTGCCAATAAATGGGGCAAAATCACCGTCTGGGATGTAAATCTTGACCGGGCGGAAAGGCTAAGAGCACATGTCGCTCAAGACGCCGAATTGGCTATACGGCATTTAAATCTTAAAGAGGCGGGCTCACAAAAGACCTTCTTGGCTGCGCTCAAGACAGGTGACATCATCGTCTCTATGTTGCCAGCGGATTTTCATGTGCAAGTCGCGAGATTCGCCCTGGAAAAAAAATGTCATATGGTCACCTCCAGTTATCTTTCCCCTGACATGACCGACCTTAATGATGCGGCAATGGCAAAGGGTGTTTCACTTGTCAATGAGGCCGGGCTTGATCCCGGCATTGATCATCTTCTCGCTCATATCATCATGGATGAAGCCCGTAAGTCCGGCCTGTTGAATCAAGGCCATATCATCGATTTCATATCCTATTGCGGCGGCATTCCGGCGGAAAAGAACCCTTTTACCTATAAATTCAGCTGGACCCCTCTTGGCGTTCTGACGGCACTGACCAGTCCGTCTATTATGATCAAGAATGGCAAAGAACATGCGACGAAAAAAGCATGGGAAGATGTGACGGAATTATCATTAGACAAGGAAATTCTCGAAGTTTATGCAAACCGTAACAGCCTGCCCTACATCAAGGACTATGGCCTTGAAAGAGAAACAGGCCTACGGACTTTCGTGCGCGGTACTTTGCGATTAGACGGCTGGAAAGCGGCCTGGCGGGATATCTTCCCTATTATAGAGAAGGCCGCGCCAGACGAGCTCAAAGCACTGTCTGACAGGTTATGGCAAGCCCATCAATATAATGAAAGTGAACGGGACCGGATTGTGCTGCATGTGGCGCTGACCATATCGCCGAAGGATGGGCCGCCATGGAAGGCCGCCCTGTCGCTCGACACGACCGGTGCGGGATGGCAATCCGCCATGGCGCAGGCCGTGTCCCTGACCGCGGCGCAGGCCGTGAATGCGCTCATGGAAAACCGCCTGCCCAGCGGCGTACAGGCCGCGCCTCACACTATAGAAGAAGCCCGGATATGGCTGAAAGGCCTAAAGGAATCCGGGCTTGAAATTAAAGCGGAAAATATTAAATTACCCTTTTAGAGTTTCAAAATTTTAAAGGCCGGTATTCTTTACCCAAATCACGTGCGACCGCTTCATACGTGATAAAACCGCCAGAAATATTCACACCGTTCGCCAAATGGGCATCATCACGGCAAGCCTGTTTCCAGCCTTTATTGGCCAGCGACAACCCAAAGGGCAATGTGGCATTATTCAGCGCAAAAGTTGAGGTACGGGCAACAGCCCCCGGCATATTGGCCACACAATAATGCACCACACCATCAATGATAAAGGTAGGGTCTGCGTGGGTTGTGGGACGGGAATTTTCAAAACATCCGCCCTGATCAATGGAAATATCCACAAGAACGGCACCATCCTTCATCTGCCGAACCATTTCTGCAGAAACAAGCTTGGGGGCTGCGGCCCCGGCAACAAGAACAGCGCCGATAACCAGATCAGCCTCCAGCACAGCCATTTCCAAATCATGAGCGGTGGAATAACGGGTTTTGACACTGCCGCGAAAACGATTGTCAAGACGCCGCAGAACATCCAGATTACGGTCAAAAATACTCACGTCCGCGCCCATCCCGACGGCCATCTCCGCCGCATTCATGCCCGAAACGCCGCCGCCAATGATCACGACTTTCGCCGGGGCGACACCGGGAACGCCGCCCAAAAGAAGGCCCCGCCCCCCCGTTGCTTTTTCAAGGGCATGGGCGCCGGCCTGAATGGACATACGCCCGGCAACTTCGCTCATAGGGGCCAAAAGCGGCAGGCCACCAGCGTCATTACTCACAGTTTCATAGGCAATGGCCGTGCAACCTGATTTCATCAGGGCCTCGGTTTGCGCCGGATCTGCTGCCAGATGCAGATAGGTATAGAGCAAGTGGTTTTCCGTCAGCATGGCGCATTCATGAAGCTGGGGCTCTTTCACTTTGACGATCATTTCTGCCTGCGCAAATAGCTGCGCCGCATCCGGGATAATCTCGGCCCCGACAGCTATATAATCCTCATCGGAACAACCAATGCCCATTCCTGCCCTGGTTTCAACAATGACTTTATGGCCCCCACGGATAAATTCCGATGCGCTCGCCGGCGTCAGGCCAACACGATATTCATGTATTTTAATTTCTTTCGGGACACCAATAATCATCTGCCTGTCTTTCTAAGTAACATATGTCTTTCTAAGTAAATATGAGAAATCTTGATTTTCTGATCATATTATATCAGTTTATTTGCAGAATTTTCTTGCAAATATCAGTGTAAAACTCTTGAATATTAAAATAATCAGGCGTATAAACAACATTATGCGAAATAAATTACATCATATTAGCCTTGACAGGATTGATTATGCGATTCTTGAATCATTGCAAAATAACGGACGGATAAGCAATAATGAACTTGCTGACCACGTGGGGCTATCGCCTTCTGCCTGCCTGCGGCGGGTGAAATCGCTGGAAACAGCCGGCATCATTGATCATTATGTGGCCATTGTTGATCAATCCAGCGCCGGCCTGCCGGACAATGTTTTTGTGCAGATTACTGTGGAGAAACAGACCAAGGAAAAACTGGCCGAATTTGAACGAAAAGTCAAAGAATGTCCTCGGATCATGGAATGTTATTTAATGTCCGGCGATGCGGATTATCTTCTCAGGGTGATTGTATCCGACGCCTCTGACTATGAACGCCTGCATATGGATGTCATAACCGCCCTGCCGGGCGTATCGCAGATCAAGTCTAACTTTTCTTTAAGAACCGTGACAAAAAAGACCTCTATTCCTTTCAGAAACAAGGCGGCCAATTAACTAGAATAGCTTTGGACCGCCGCGAATATTGTCCATATTATCCAGAAGGCCTGTCAATGTCTCACGAAAAAAATTCTGTTCTTCCGGCGGTATTTCGCCCAGGAATTTCCGCTCCAGTTCCATGGCCATGCCCACAATGGCCTCATAGACTTCCGCGCCTTCTGCGCTTAAGGCAAGAATAACCTTACGCCGGTCTTTGGGGTCGGTGCGCCGCGTCACATAACCATTATCGAGCAGCTTGTTCAAGGCGCGTGTCACCTGCACCTGATCCATATCCAGAAGCTCCCCAAGCTTTTTGGCCGACACCGGTGCTGAACTGGCCAACATCGCCATGAAGCGCCAGCTCTCCCCCCTGATATTATATTTGACCGAATATTCTTCTTCGAGAATATAGCCTGCCTCCTGAGACAGCCGCCACATTTGGTACGGCACCCAATTGCGAATATCAAATAATTTTCCTTGCTCGGGCACGGTTCTGTCCTTTTTCTGACCTCAAGTTTTTTCCTGAATTATCTTTTTATAGCAGAAAAATAATCCAGAAAAAGAACAGAATATAACCAACCGGCCCAAAAAAAAAGAGCCGAAGGATTACTTCGGCTCTTTTCAGATAAATATAGGGGTAAGTAAGGCTTAGAAACCCATACCGCCGCCCATACCACCCATGCCGCCCATGGCGCCCATGTCAGGCATGCCGCCAGCAGCTTTTTCTTCTGGATGATCCGTAACCATGGCTTCTGTGGTAATCAAAAGACCAGCGACAGATGCCGCATCCTGCAAGGCTGTGCGCACGACTTTGGTCGGGTCAATAATACCCGCCGCAATCAGGTCAGTATATTCTTCTTTTTGCGCATCAAAACCAAAGTTAATATCTTTGCTTTCTTTCAATTTACCCGCAACCACGGCACCATCTTCACCTGCATTTTCAACGATCTGACGCAGGGGAGTTTCCAGGGCTTTACGGACAATATTAACGCCCACTTTCTGGTCACTATTCACGCCTTCAAGGCCTTCAAGCGCCCGAATGGAATAAAGAAGCGCAGCCCCGCCGCCCGGAACAATACCTTCTTCAACAGCCGCGCGCGTCGCATGCAACGCATCATCAACGCGGTCTTTGCGCTCTTTCACTTCGGTTTCCGTGACGCCGCCGACTTTGATCACCGCAACACCACCAGCCAGTTTGGCCAGACGTTCCTGAAGTTTCTCTTTATCATAATCGGAAGATGTATTTTCAACCGCGCCGCGGATCTGACCACAGCGTGCTTCAATCGCATCGCGCTCGCCTGCGCCATCAATGATTGTTGTATCATCTTTGGAAATCAAAACATGCTTGGCGGTTCCCAGCATATCCAATGTCACTGTTTCCAGCTTAATGCCAAGATCTTCGGAAATAACCTGACCACCCGTGAGGATCGCAATATCTTCAAGCATGGCTTTGCGGCGATCACCAAATCCGGGGGCTTTCACTGCCGCGATTTTCAAACCGCCGCGCAGTTTGTTCACAACCAAAGTTGCCAGCGCTTCCCCTTCCACATCTTCTGCAATGATCAGCAGGGGACGGCTGGATTGTGCGGCCGCTTCAAGTAAGGGCAACATTGACTGCAGGTTTGACAGTTTTGATTCATGAAGAAGGATATAGGGATTTTCCAGCTCAACCGTCATTTTTTCTGCATTGGTCACAAAATAGGGTGACAGATAACCACGGTCAAACTGCATGCCCTCTACGACGTCCAATTCTGAGTCCAGACCTTTTGCTTCTTCAACAGTGATCACGCCTTCTTTGCCAACTTTATCCATGGCTTCCGCAATCATCCGGCCAATTTCCATTTCGCCGTTTGCAGAGATAGAACCAACCTGCGCGACTTCCTCGCTGGAAGAAATCGTTTTTGTCCGGCTTTTCAAATCAGCAACAATTTTATTGACCGCAAGATCAACACCCCGGCGAAGATCCATCGGGTTCATGCCCGCCGCAACAGCTTTAAAGCCTTCGCGTACAATGGCTTGAGCCAACACAGTTGCCGTCGTTGTTCCGTCACCCGCAACATCATTTGTCCGGGACGCCACTTCGCGAACCATCTGCGCGCCCATATTTTCAAACTTGTCCACAAGTTCAATTTCTTTGGCAACGGAAACACCGTCTTTGGTGATGCGCGGTGCGCCGAATGATTTGTCCAGAAGAACATTACGGCCCTTGGGGCCAAGCGTTACTTTTACAGCATTGGCAAGTACATCAACGCCCTTCATAATGCGGGCGCGAGCGTCAGAGCCAAATTTTACATCTTTTGCAGCCATTTACTTATTCCTTTTAATTTTGTTGTTTCCAGAAAAGAAAAATTCAGGAAGAATATTTATTCAATGATACCCATAATGTCGGATTCTTTCATGATCAACAGATCTTCTCCATCAATCTTCACTTCCGTGCCGGACCATTTGCCAAATAATATCGTATCGCCAGCTTTTACGTCCAGCGCCGTTACGGTGCCGTCTTCAGCCTTGGAACCTTTGCCTGTGGCAACAATTTCACCCTGACTTGGTTTTTCCTGCGCGCTATCAGGAATAATAATGCCACCAGCCGTTTTTTGCTCTGCATCTATACGGCGTACAAGTACACGATCGTGTAAAGGACGAAAACCCATCTCTAAGACCTCTTCTATAGTTTAAGTTAAAAATTCCTCATTGGCACTCACCACTCATGAGTGCCAATAGCTCCCACAAGAGATAGTCCTCAAGCGCCAAGAGTCAAGAGGTCACTCAAAAAAAACTGGAAAAAATATGGAAAATTATCAGATTGGTGAATATTGCTGTTTTGGGTCTTCGACTTCCAATACCCAGAGATCTTCATCATAGCCAAGCTGGCGCGTGATATGGTCATCGGCTTCCCGTTCCGAAACGGGCCCATCACCAAGGGGCCGATGCCAGCCAAGCTTGCCAGACATATCACGTTTTCGGCTATGGATGATACAGCCTTGCCCGGCAATATATTGTTTAATCATCACAAGACCCCGGTCATCGTCGCCCCGGTTCACGACCGTCATGGGCAGGAACAGGCCGTCACATCTTCTGATTTCTGCAGAAACCCAAAGAGATGTCTTTAAGCCTTCATCAAACATTTTTTACATCACTTATTATATTGGCCGGGGTTATCAGAAAAGAAAAAGACGGGATAAACCCGCCTTAAACCTAGTTCCCGGGAATTTTTTATACGCTTCCCGTTGCCTGTTACTTCAATCTGCTACTCTACTGTTTTATAGTTTTGCACGCTCTTATATCAAGCCTTTTTATTATTAAAATATCTTTTAGCAGGCGATAGTTAAATTATTATGTATATTTGTTTCAAACTTAAAAAAACTTTTTTTTAATTGGCCTGCCGCCTTAAGAAGGCTGGAATCTCCAGATGATTGTCGTCTTTCTGATCCGGCGTCTCTGCTGCGACTGGCGTATCCTCTGACACCTGTTTATGGTGCAGCTCAGAACCATGAGAAGCTGTTGCCGCCTTTGGGCTGGATTTCATTTCCGGTGCCGGACGTTCACTATTCATTTCCGGATTCAGCATATCGGCTTGAGACAAAATTATTTTCTTTTTAGGCTCTGGTTTATCAGATTCTGACTTGGGGCCTCCACCAAACAAACCCAGGAACCTGCGCTTCTGAGGCGTCTTTTTAGTTACAGGGCCATTTACCATTGCCGCTTCGGCAAAGGGATCTGGTTTCTGCATCAATGGCTCCATACGTTTTTCCGGCATAACCGGCGGCGCAGAAATAAACGGCTCATCACGGCTTGCTGTCAGTTCAGCCGTATCATTAACTTCTTCAGCATTGGATTTTTCAGCATTAACTTTTTCAGCATTAACTTTTTCAGGGGGGGCCGTCTGCTGGACAATTCCTTCGGCCAATTGCGCGAGAATTTTTTCCGTTTCCCTTTGAACGTCACTCTTGACAGCCTCTGTTATATTTTCAACTTCATTGACAAGTTCCAGCGTTTCCTCTTCCAGAACAACCGGCTCTTTAACGCCCATACTGTTTGCTTCGGCAGAGGAATCCATTGCGGTTTCAACAATCGATTTATGGGTCGCAACCGGCTCATCCCAGCCCCCATGAGTATCGGCCGCAGGCTTGCTTCCAACTTCGGCCTTTTTATCAAAGCTATAGGTCTTGCGAGGTTCTTCATGGCGGGTACCACCATCAGATTCAATGCCCGTCGCCACTACGGATACCCGCATTTTACCATCCAGATCGGAATTCAGCGCAGACCCCACCAGAATATTGGCGTCCGGATTCACTTCGCTGCGAATGCGATTGGCCGCTTCGTCAACTTCAAACAACGTCAAATCCATTCCGCCCGTAATATTAATGAGAACACCATTCGCCCCCTTCATGGAAACCTCGTCCAGAAGCGGGTTGGAAATCGCCGCCTCGGCAGCTTCAAGAGCGCGGTTTTCCCCTTCGGCTTCGCCGGTACCCATCATGGCCTTACCCATTTCGCTCATCACGGTACGCACATCAGCAAAATCGAGATTCACCAGTCCCGGCAGAACCATCAAATCGGTAATGCCGCGAACGCCGGAATGCAAAACTTCATCCGCCATGGCAAAAGCATCCGCAAAAGTCGTCCGTTCATTGGCGATGCGGAATAAATTCTGGTTTGGAATGATGATGAGAGTATCGACATATTGCGACAGCTCCATAATGCCCTGTTCCGCCAGAAGCATCCGCCGATTGCCCTCAAATTGAAAGGGCTTGGTAATAACACCAACCGTCAGAATGCCTTCTTCGCGGGCTGTTTTGGCAATGATTGGCGCGGCGCCTGTGCCGGTTCCGCCGCCCATGCCCGCCGTGATGAAGGTCATATGACAGCCGCGAAGATGCTCGCGGATCATTTCAATGGTTTCTTCTGCAGCCGCGCGCCCGACTTCGGGTCTGGCACCGGCCCCGAGCCCCTGCGTTAACTGTGCGCCCAGCTGGATTTTCTGTTCGGCTTTGGAATAGGCCAAGGCCTGCGCATCCGTATTTGCGACAACAAAGTCCACGCCTTCAAGGCCCGTATTTATCATATTATTGACCGCATTTCCCCCCGCGCCCCCGACACCAAACACCGTAATTTTCGGCGTCAGCTCAGTTAACTCAGTCTTTGTAAATTCTATGGTCATGCTGCCCTCCAAATGGCTTAGTGCTCATGTGCGATTCAATATGTAGTAACAATATGTTAACTATAATTTACCCTATGTGATTCGCACTGTCTTTAAAAAAATGCGTTCCGAGTCGTTTTTTTGCTCTTTCGAGTCGTTTTTGTCTGATTTTGAGTCATTTACCTAAAAATTCTGCTTCATCCAGAGCCCAAAACGTGAAAAAATACCAATCTTGACTTTATCCGCAGAAATAGAATGGACATCATCCGGGCTTTCGGCACCATAATTTAGCAAACCCGCGCAGGCTGAAAACATCGGCCCTGCCGTTGCATCGGCCAAACCATCCACATTTATGGGCCGGCCCAACCTGATATGAAAATCCCCGCGAAGTTCCGGTGACCAATCTGCTGAAAATATTTTTCTGGCAAGCTCTTCCAACCCTGAAATCTGGCTGGCGCCGCCCGTGAAAATAATCCGCCGGCCCGCTAAATCCGCCAGACCGGTTTCGATAATTCTGTCCCGAACCAGTTCCAGAATTTCTTCGACGCGCGGGGCAACGATTGCGGTCAACATTGACCGCGGGATCGTAATCGCCTGTTCCTGACCGACCTCACTTGTTTGCACGATGTCAATTTGATCCCGCGCGGGAACCCTGTCTGTCAAACAGCTGCCAAATAAAGTTTTCAACCGTTCCGCGCGGACTTCTGATACGGACAATCCTTGCGCGATGTCGCGCGTTACATGATGCCCGCCCACGGCAAGAACCTCGCCAAAAATAAATTCATTATCGCGAAAGGCCGAAATACTGGTTAGGCCGCCGCCAATATCAACGCAAATAGCACCTATTTCCCGTTCATCCGGCACCAAAACTGCCAAGGCCGAAGCATAGGGAGTTAATACGGCCGCTTTTAAGTTTAAATGACAATGGTTCAGGCAAGTCTGTATGTTTTTCAACGGACTGAGCGCGACCGAAGAGGCATGAATCTTCACCCCCAATGTATCGCCAAACATGCCCAGCGGCTTTTTAGCCCCCGCCACGCCATCTATACTGTAGCTTATAGCCCGGGAATGAATGATGAAACGATCCTCATTCTGCAGGTTTTTCTGACCTGCACTCAACACATGATCAATATCGAGCTGGCTTATTTCATGGCCCGCCACATCGACCTCTACCGAGAAAAAACTGGACTTCGGCTGCCCTGCGGAAACATTAACGTAAACATCATGGATCGGACTGCCCCCCGCCATACGTTCCGCCGCATCAACTGCCGCGCGAATGGATGTTTCAGTTTCTTCCATATCAATGACCGTGCCGGATTTTAATCCTTTAGAGACCTGGTGGCCAATCCCGATGACGCGGGGCCGATAGCTTAACCCATCGTCACTTTCACTCACTCTGGCAATAAAGCAGCAGATTTTACTGCTTCCGATGTCTAATGCGGCGATAATTTGCTCTCGCATGGAATTAAATACTCTCTTCTTTTGCGCCGGCATTTTTCAACAGCCTGCGTCTTTCAGCTTCTTGCGGGGTCAATCGCAAAATTGTTTTGCCATGCTGACGCAAATCAATAATCAGGATATCCTTGGCCAGTATTTTCTGATTGCTTTCATATTCATATAACAGCTGCCACGCAAGGCCCGTTTCCTTTTCCGGCAGCTTTATTTTAATGCCATTGTGAAAATTCAGATCCCACCGACGCTGGCCAACCCAAACAGCAGATTTAACGCGGGAAAAAAGATCCGGATACAGGGCTTTCAGGGCGAGAAGACTGGCAAGATTTTCATTGGCACCTGCCCCCACAATATACGGCACACCGCCGAATTTTTCCAACCCCTCGTCTGTGATGACCTCTCCATCTTGATCCACAAGAAAAACGGCACTGTTTTCCTGCCAGATGGCGGCGGCTTCATGCTCGGTGATTGTCACATCCAGGGCGTCCGGTAATTTCCGGATTATGGTGGCCTGCTTTACCCACGGCAATGCCTCAACCCGGCCCAGAATTTCCGGCAAATTCAATGACACGATTGACTGGCCATCATAAAGCGCAAGGGCCGTTCGTATCTGCTTTATATCAGTATTTTTTTGTCCGGTAATGCGGACTTCACCAACCATAAAACCGGCATTGGCAATTTCCCGGTCGACCGTATCTCTGGCTTCCAGCGTCCATTCCTGCAGTAATCCGCTTTTCCAGATATAAATAGATGATACAACAGCCGCTGCGCCCGCCAGAAGGCCAGAGACCCGAAAGAATAAACTTAGGCGCCGCCGCCGGACAAGGCTTTGCGCCTGTTTTGCGCCCCGTTTAACAGGCCGTTTAACAGGAGTTGCCTTGCTTTTTCTTCTCTTTTCCGGTTTTTTCTTTAGCGGCCACATGAGGCATCCTCCACCATCCAGCTCACCAGCTGCGCAAAAGTCATTCCCCCATGGCGGGCCTGTTCCGGCACCAAAGATAACGGCGTCATGCCGGGCTGGGTATTTATTTCCAGAATATAAGGTATTCCATCACCAGCGGGCCAATCACCGCCCGGCCCGTCATCAAGGCGAAAATCAGACCGCGTCACCCCCCGGCAGCCTAATATATTATGGGCCTTTTCAGCATGTTTCATGATAAGGTCGGTCATACGGCGATCCAGTTGCGCCGGAATGATATGATCGGTCTTGCCCTCCTGATATTTTGCCTCATAATCGTAAAATCCCGCGCGCGGTTTTAATTCCGTCACCGCAAGGGCCTTTCCATCCATCACGCAAACCGTCAATTCCCGTCCCGGAAGATATTTTTCCACCATCAGCTGATCTGTATCCTGCCAGGGGCCGGCCCTGTTCGGGTCAAATTTATCGTCGCCCCTGACAATGACCACGCCGACACTTGACCCTTCATTATAAGGCTTCACCACAAAGGGGCGCGGCATGGGATCACCTGAGAAAAGCTCTGCCCTGGTCACTATTTTATCTTCGGCAGTGGGAATGCCAGCCGTTTGAAACAGTTTTTTGGACAATATTTTATCCATGGCCATAGCAGAGGCGGCAACCCCCGAATGGCTATAGGGAATTTGCAGTATTTCAAGCACGCCCTGCATGCTGCCATCTTCGCCCCAGCGGCCATGAAGCGCGTTAAAGACAACATCAGGTTTTAAGGCGGCCAGATCCTGCGCGATATTTACCGTCACATCAATTTCACTGACCTCATAATTTATCTCGCGCAATGCTTTGGCGACCGCTGCGCCGCTTACCAGAGAGACCTCCCGCTCGACAGACCAGCCGCCTTTAAGAACAGCAACATGTTTAGCCATAGTTGCCTCCGATATTTCTATGTTTCTGGCCGACAATGCGAATTTCCCACTTAAGGTCAACGCCGGAATTATTCATGACCCTTCGGCGGACTTCTTCGCCCAGGCTTTCAAGGTCATCGGCGGTCGCATCGCCGGTATTGATCAGAAAGTTACAATGTTTTTCTGACACCATTGCGCCGCCGATTTTCAAACCCCGGCATCCCGCGCCATCAATCAGCGCCCAGGCCTTGACCCCGTCAGGGTTTTTGAAACTGCTGCCGCCGGTTCGGGTGCGCAGCGGCTGGCTTTCCTCGCGGGCATCGGCAATTTCCTGCATGCGCTTTTCTATGGCAGATCGATCACCGGCACGAGCCTTCAGCCGTACGGACAGACAAATCATCGTCTCGTCAAGCGATGAATGACGATAGGAAAACCGCAATTCATCCTTTGACAGAATATGGCAGCCTCCCCCGCGATCCATCACTTCGGCAGATATGAAAACGTCTGACATTTCCGCTCCGTAAGCCCCGGCATTCATCTTGACCGCGCCGCCAATGGTTCCCGGAATGCCGCGCAGGAATTCAAGGCCCGTGAGCGCGGCATCCCGCGCCGCGCTGGCCACGGCAATATCCGGCGCACCGGCCCCCGCCGTTATTTCGTCGCCTTCGATAATGATGTCAGAAAATTTCTTGCCAAGACGGATGACCGCCCCCTCGATTCCGCCGTCACGGATCAACAGATTTGATCCCACCCCCAAGGGCATCACCGGCATTTCAGCGGGAATGAGCCGTAAAAACTGCGATAAATCGGTCTTGTCCTCGGGCGTGAACAATATATCCGCATGGCCGCCAACCCGAAACCATGTCAGTTTATCCAAAGGCGCATTGGCGACCAGCTTTCCCCGCAGAACCGACAGATCACCCATAACTGAAGAATCAATTTTTCCTGCGGATATCATTTTCCGCCGCCTTTCAGGAGGCCCTCAAGGTCATTCACCAAGTCATAGGCCCATTGGCTGATGGTGCCGGCGCCCATGCAAAGGACAATATCCCCCTCCTCTGCAATATCCGCGATCTGCTGCGCCAAAAATTCCGGCCCGTCAAGTGCGATGACATTGCGATGAGAGGCGGCGCGAATACCATCAATCAAGCTATCGCGGCTTATGCCTTCAATGGGTTTTTCTCCGGCCTCAAAGACCGGCGTGATGATCACAACATCCGCATTGTTAAAACAGCCGCAAAATTCATCAAACAGACTTTCAAGACGGGAATAGCGATGAGGCTGCATCACCCCGATGACACGGCCCTGATAGGCTTCTCTTGCCGCGCTTAAGACGGCGGCTATCTCCACCGGATGATGGGCATAATCATCGATAATTGTAATGCCCGCCGCTGTGCCAACATGCGTAAAACGCCGCTTTACGCCTGAGAATTTAGCAAAAGCATCCCGGATGACATCCCCTGTAACGCCCATCTCATAGGAGACTGCAATGGCAGCCAGGGCATTAAGAACATTATGCCGCCCCGGCATAGGCAGCCGGATGTCGCAAAGAATATCCTCGCCATCCTCAAATCGATTGGTGATCTGCACATTAAAAATCGCCGCACCATCCCTGAACTTCAAGTCCATGCAGCGCACATCGGATTGAGGGCTAAAGCCATAGGTCACAATTTTCCGGTCCGTGACCCGGCCAATAAGCGCCTGCACTTCCGGATGATCAATGCACATGACCGCGAAACCATAAAAGGGGATATTCTCGACAAACGTTCTGAAAGCCTCCTTCGCTGTCTCAAAATCACCGTAAAAATCAAGATGCTCGGGGTCAATATTGGTCACCACGGCCACAGTAGAAGGGATTTTAACGAAAGTGCCGTCAGATTCATCGGCCTCCACCACCATCCAGTCCCCGGCCCCAAGCCGCGCATTGGTGCCGTAAGCATTAATGATACCGCCATTGATGACCGTCGGATCGTAGCCTGCCTCATCCAGAACCGCCGCCACCATGGAGGTGGTCGTGGTTTTACCGTGCGTACCGGCGATGGACACGCACCATTTAAGCCGCATGAGTTCGGCCAGCATTTCAGCACGCCGTATCACCGGCATCTTTGCCGCCCGCGCCGCCATGACTTCCGCATTATCCGGCTTTATGGCTGACGAGCAGACAATGCCCCACGCCCCGTCAAGATTTTCTGCCCGCTGACCGATCATAACCTTGATGCCCAAAGCCCTTAATCTGGCCACATTGGGGTTTTCGCCAAGATCACTGCCTTGTACCTTATAACCAAAATTATGCATGACTTCGGCAATGCCGCTCATACCAATGCCTCCGATACCCACAAAATGCAGAATGCCGATATTTATCGGATGGCCGATTTTTGCCGGTTGAATATTCTTATTCATTTGACCCCCCTCAAAATAGCGGAGGGAGTAGCGGGGGGAATAGCGGGTTTTTCTGCTGCCGAGTCATTAATGTCTTCTTCTTGTTTTGTGTTTTGCGGTTTCTCTATACGGATTGAGCGGCGATCGCCCTTGACCAGCGCCAGACGCTCCACCAGATCAGCAAGATCTTTTGTGGCATATGGTTTTCCAATCTTTCGGGCGTCTTCCGACGCGCGCCAGACATCGCGGGGTCTTTTGGCCAGACGTTGCAGTAATTTCGCAAGCTCCGCCGCGTTAAATTCTTTCTGATTAAATAGCCATGCCCCGCCGCCAATGACCATTTCGCGGGCATTTTCAATTTGATGATTATCGGTCGCATAAGGATAAGGCACCAGAATTCCGGCGCGGCCCGATGCGGTAAGTTCCGCAATGGTTGACGCACCGGCCCGGCCAATCACAAGATGTGACCATTCCAGACTCTGCGCAATATTGGGGATAAAGGTGGAAAGTTCCACAGCAATTTTTGTGCGGGCGTAGGCTTCCCGAACTTTATCAATATCCTCTTCCCGGCATTGCTGGGTGATCTGCAACCGGCGCTGAAGGGCGCGGGGCAAAGTTGAAATGGCTTGCGGCACCACTTCCCCGAAAATACTGGCGCCCTGGCTGCCGCCAATGATCAGAATGCGAAAAATACGGTCTTCCCCGATATCCGGATAAAATTTATCTCCAAGCTCCACAATTTCACGGCGCACAGGATTGCCGGTCACCACGATTTGCGCATATTTTTCCAGTTTGGCCTTTTGGGTTTTCTCAAAAGACAGCGCAATAGCATCGACCGATTTTGCCAGATATCTGTTGGCGTGTCCAAATACCGCATTCTGTTCATGAATGCAGGTGGGGATGCCCAATGACAGGGCGGCTTTT
>JALSHF010000058.1 GCA_026982375.1 Emcibacter sp.
GGCAGGCCTCTGGCTATTCCGGACCCTTTTGTAAATCTGCCGGGTACTGACGGCGATCCGATTGGATCTGTTTTAAACCTGGATTCGGTCACTGATGTCGGGCTTTATTCTCCGGCAACTGCGGCGGCGCTTGCGCCTTTTATTAACTTGAATGCTCTTGCCTTTAATATTGGTTCCACAGGCCCTGATCCATTGAACCCGACGCCGCTGATCAATGATCGGCAGGATAAGTTTTTTGCGCCAGCAGTAAGCCTGATGTATGCGGTTAATGATGATATTAATGTCTATGCCAAATATTCATCTGGTTATAAAAGCGGCGGTTTCAATCTGGATTTTATCAACGCGGATGAATTGGCTGCCAATGCGGGGCTTGATTTCGACAAAGAAACTGTGGATAGTTTTGAAGTTGGCTTTAAGGGAAGCTTTCTGGACAATCGGATTAAATTGAATATGGCGGCTTTCGTGGCCAATTATAATGATTATCAGGTTAATCAATTCGTGGATCTTGGCGGGGGCCGCACCTCTATTCGCATCACCAATGCAGCCAAGGTGAAAACCAAAGGGATCGAAGCAGAGGCCACCTGGCATGCTACAGAAGAATTTACCTTCACCGGCTCCATGGGTATTCTGGATGCGGTTTTTGATGAGTTCCTTGAAGGCGGTGCCGGCGGCACGGATGTTTCCGGTAATCGGTTGCCCAATGCCACAACATTTAATGCGGCATTCAGCGGCCAATATTACCGCGAGATTGAGGCCATTGATTCCACATTCCTGCTGCGCGTTGATCTGACCCACAGGAGTGGTTATTATACCACTGTGAATAACGATACAACAGCGCCCCTAAGGCTTGGCGGCACGGTACCTTTCGATTATATCGATTCCATTACTATGGTAAATGCCCGTATCGGACTGATGTCCAATAACGATAGTTGGGAAGTCTATCTTTGGGGTAAAAACCTTACGGATCAGCGGAAATATGTCGATGATTTGAGGGATTTCTTTGGCACCATTGCCCGGTTCCCCAATTTGCCGCGCACTTATGGTATAGAGGCCGTATTTAACTTCTGAGTGGCTTGAAAATTCAAGTCTAGAAAAATTTTAAAGAAAGGGAAGCCATTGTGCTTCCCTTTCTTTGGTTTTTATTTGGTTTAAGGCTGCACTGTGACGGTTGTTTCGCTTGCGGTGCCATCTTCACGTAATAATGTCAGGGTAAGCTGTTGTCCCTTTATGGCTTGTTTGCCACTATAGGAGGCCGTGAAACGATTTTTATCTGTGGTATCAACCAATTTTGGCCGCCCGAATAATAAACCATCAGGGCCTTCAATAATAATATCATCAACGGGTTTGAAGTCCGCCGGCAGATCGATCAAGATCATATTTTCCGTATCCAGTTGAACATTAATGCTATTGCCAGATATTACAGTTGGCACAAGGGCCCGGTGGCGATCCAGCAGCGCTTTCTGGAAAAAAGAAACATCAATATGGCCTAAATCTGGAATATCAAGGCGATAGCGCCCTTCTTTGGGAATGCATATTTCCGCGCAAATCATATATTCCAGATTTAGCAGAATAGAGGTTGGTTTCGTGATATCTGAAACTTTTATAGTGACCGGTAAAATAACTTCATGGTAATAGACATAGGTATCCATATCAAAGATATGCAATAATTTTGGCGCAGGCCATTTGATCGATATATTCTGAATATTACGGTTTTGCGTCCATGCCCAGCGGGGCGGCAAGCCGGCATCTCCGGGGCTGCGCCAATATGTTTTCCAGCCGTCTTTCAATGATATCTGCCAGCCCAGATAAAGCTGTTTTTTTTCTTTGTCATAACCGCCGACAAACAGGCGGGATTTGGTCTGTTGATCTATAATCCACGAAGAAGAAATATTATTGGCAAAAACATTGCCGGCCAGAAGAGGCGGGAGTAACATCACAACGAAGGCAGATATAAGGGCCGTTTTTTTCATAATCATTATCTTCGTATCTATAATTTTCAGTACAAGTCTCAGGGCAATAAGTATATAGTCCAATATTATATTTTATAATTAATAATATTAACATATTATTTTATTCACAAGGTCGTGAGAGCGCATGATAAAACCATCTTATCTTACCGGACAATTATTACTTGCCATGCCGGGCATGACGGATCCCCGATTTGATCGGAGTGTGATCTATATTTGCAGCCACAGTGAAGAGGGCGCTATGGGTCTGGTCATTAACTCTGCCGCTACCAGTATTGATTTCCCAAACTTGCTTGATCAATTGGAGGTTGACTATGATCCGGCAATCCTGGCCAGAAATGAGGCTTCGGGTGCAGGCGTTACGCTGTATGCTGGCGGGCCTGTCGAGATTGGCCGAGGCTTCATTCTTCATTCTGCCGACTATATACAGGAGTCGACTTTGATTATCTCGGAAACGGTAGCCCTGACAGCAACGGTTGATATTCTGGCGGCTATTTCTGCGGGAAAGGGGCCCAAGAACTTCCTGGTCGCCCTTGGTTATACGGGATGGGGAAAGGGTCAGCTGGAGGAGGAGATAAAACGCAATAGCTGGCTTAATGTTGAGGCGGATGAGGCCTTGTTATTTCGTACCGATCTGGATTTGAAGTGGCCCCGGGCAATGGCAAAGCTTGGAATAGATATAACCATGCTTTCCAGGTCCTCCGGAAACGCATAGCGTCCTGAGATACCAAGCCATGCATTTTTTGCATGGCTGCATTGCCCATTTACCCAGTGGTCATATATGGATCAATAGCCTATATATATTGCAGATGTTCAATACATCTTTGATTGAGAATTTTTCCCTATTTTTTCAATCTGCTCTGTCCTTAATTACCCTTAAATTATGTGACAAAGCTGTTTCATTGTCTCCCCGACATGAAGCCTCCCTATATTTTAACTTGCCGGGTTTTTTAACCCGGCATTTTTTTTAGGTTTTTTTCAAGATATCACCTTGACAAAAATATTAAAACTGATGAAAGTGATGAGCATCCCCGTTTTTTAATTAATTTAAAGGTTCTAGAGTTAAGTATGTCTGAGAAATTAAAGGATTATTTTACCACACGAGAAGCCGCCAAACTATTGGGCGTCGCCGTTAGCACAATTCAGTTATGGACGAATAGTGGTTTATTGCGCGCCTGGACGACTGGCGGCGGCCATCGGCGCATAGCGCGTGATGCTGTTGAGCAATTGCTTCTTGAGCAGAAGCAGCAGATGTCGGGCAATGTCGGTTCATCGGAACAAATGTCATTTGTCATTGTGGAAGACGACCCGCAACAGCTTCGGTTGTATGAAAAACAATATCTTGGCTGGAATAAGGATATAAAGCTTCTTTTGGCCAAAGATGGTTATGATGGTTTGGTTAAAATTGGCAATATACTGCCTGATGTTATTATCTCAGACCTGAATATGCCGAATTTTGACGGCTTCCAGATGATCAGGGCATTAAAAAAAATGCCGGCATTAAACCATAGTTTGTTTATCGTTATTACCGGACTTACGCCGGAAGAAATAAAAGCCAGGGGGGGATTGCCGGAAAATGTCCATATTTTCACCAAGCCGGCTAAATTTGAAGAGATCGAACTGCTGCTGAGGCAGAAGGCATCATCTATGAAGATATAGAACCATATGCTTTAACGTCAATAAATAGAGAAGAAGTCCTGATGACTGCCTTTAATCACCCTGATTTAGCAAAAAAAACAGCCGGGAATATTGTTTTTCTGGTGGGCAAAGATGCAGATTTAACGGGAAGGCTAATGACCGGGCTTAATCAGCAGGGGTTTAAGCCCCGGCACTTCCTTGAATTAAAAGATTTGACGCCGGCATGTGAAACGCCTTCACTGATAGCACTTATCATTGATATCGATTTTAGTCAGGATAAGGAAGTTGACAGGAAATTGCTTGCAGAATTTAGCGCTGAGATGGCGGGCGGTCCTGCGATGATATTTATTTCTGAAGATCGCTCCATGGAAAACCGCTTGGCCGCAGCGCGGATGGGGGCAAGCCGGTATTTTCAAAAATCCCTGAATATAGAGGAAATCACGCAGGCTTTGCAGAGCATAGAGCAGAAAAAATCCCTGAAGCCCTTTCGTGTTTTGCTTGTGGCAGATGACGCAGATATGCTGGCGCGCCACGCGCAAATTTTGCGCGGCGCGGGTATGGCGGTTGAAACCCTGTCCCGGGTGATGGCATGTCTTGAGGTGATGGCTGAATTCAAGCCGGATATTCTTATCATGGATGCCGACATGCCTGAATGTTCCGGAATGGAATTGAGGCAAATTATACGTCAGGATAACACTTGGGCCATGTTGCCTATCATTCTCCTGCTCCCAGAATCAGATCTGAGTTATCAATCAATGCACGTGAGCCCTGACTGGGAAGATTTTTTATTGAAACCCGTAGAAGAAGATCACCTGATCGCGGTCGTTAACGTCAGGGCCAAACGGGCGCGCTGGGCGAAAGACATGAATGGTGAATTGGAAAAGGTGCTGAGAGAGAATAAGTTTCAGCTAACGGCCCTGAACCAACATGACATTGTCAGTATCGCCGATGTGTCCGGAAAAATCACAGCCGTTAATGATAAATTTTGCCAGATTAGCGGGTATGGCCGGGATGAATTATTGGGGCAAAATCACCGGATATTAAAATCAGAAAGACATTCGAAAGAATTCTTCGATGATTTATGGCAGACGATCTCAAGCGGAAAAGTCTGGCACGGGAGCATCTGTAACAGAAATAAAGAGGGTCATGAATATTGGGTAGAGGCCACGATTGTCCCCTTTCTGGACAAGCGCGGCAAGCCGTATAAATATGTTTCTGCGCGCACCGATATCACATCCCTTATGCAAAGCGAGGAAAGGCTGAACAGAAGTCAGGTATTTGCCAGGATGGGGAATTGGG
>JALSHF010000059.1 GCA_026982375.1 Emcibacter sp.
TTTCCTTGGGTGTCAGAGCTTTTTGGGTCATGGGGTATCTGCTTTTGAAAAGGGATGAAATTTCTATTGTGCCATCTTGTCACAAATCTTTATTTACCGTATGGTAAAAAACATAAGAACTCAATATGAAAGATCAAGTTCAATGATATCTTAGGGAGATATATGGCAAAATTATATTTTTATTATTCATCAATGAATGCCGGAAAATCAACCACCCTGTTGCAGTCCAGTTTTAACTATCAGGAGCGCGGCATGGGGACCATGCTGTTTACGGCGGCCCTTGATGACAGATATGGCAAGGGCGTGATTGCTTCCCGTATTGGGCTCGAGGCAAAGGCCCATGTATTCGATGCCGCAACAGATATATATGATGCCGTCGCCAATGAGCTGAAGATTCGCAAAATAGATTGCCTATTGATTGATGAGGCCCAGTTTCTCAGTCGCGCCCAGGTTTTTCAACTGGCGGCCATTTGTGATCGCATTGGCATTCCGGTGTTGACCTATGGTATCCGCACCGATTTTCAGGCCAATCTGTTTGAGGGCAGCATGCATCTTCTGGCTTTGGCCGATGAATTGAAAGAGCTGAAGACCATTTGTAAATGTGGCCGCAAGGCGTCAATGAATTTACGCATGGATGAGGCGGGAAAAGTCATTAAAGAGGGCGAGCAAACAGAAATAGGCGGGAATGATCGTTATGAAGTGCTGTGCCGAAAACATTTTATGGAATTGGTTTTTTAAAATACAGGAAGAAAAAATATGCGTAAATTTTTAAGTCTACTTATGGTTTTCAGCCTTATAGGGGTGCAAACAGCCGGGGCCTACGGCAGTAAGGGGCATCGTGTTGTGGCTGAAATTGCCGACCGGCATTTGACGGTTGCGGCGCGCAAAAAAATTCAGGAAATACTGGGAGATCAATCTCTTGCCGAAGTCGCCGTCTGGGCCGATGAGATGAAATCAAATCCTGATGAATATTGGCGCGATGCGAATGTCTTTCATTATATTAATATCCCGCCCGGCGGCAGTTTTGAAGGGTCTGTCCGAAATCCGAAAGGCGATATGTTAAGCGCCTATGAAGAATTTGAAGCAACCCTTAAGTCCAAAACAGCCAGCCGCGCTGAAAAAGAACATGCCCTTAAGTTTTTGGTTCATATTGTTGGCGACATGCATCAGCCCATGCATTTTGGTCATCGCAAAGATCAGGGCGGCAATCGAACCAAAGTGATGTGGTTTGATGAGATCACCAATCTTCATGCCGTCTGGGACAGCAATCTGGTGGAACAGGAAAATCTGTCCTTCACCGAAATGGCTAATTTTCTCGATAAAGCCAGCCCGGAAGAAATCATTGAATATCAAAAAGCCAAACCCATTGACTGGGTTCATGAAGGTCTCATCCTTCGCGATATGGCCTATGATGTGGGAGACAAAAGTTTTTCATGGGATTATATCTATAAAAACCGTCCGGTAATTCGCGAGCAGCTACGCAAAGGCGGCGTCAGGCTGGCCGGTGTTTTGAACGAAATATTTGCTGAATAAAATAATGGCGGGGTTTAGGCCCCGCCCCAAAGCCTTTCATCCAGGCGGGACATTTGGCCATTGTTGATGGTCAGGCCATATGCCCTGTCCTTGCTCAGCAGGGCCGGAGCATCAAGATCCACATAGGCGGCCCGGGTTGCCAGAACCATAGCAGGGGCCATGGACAGGGATGTGCCAACCATGCAGCCAACCATGATACCAAGTTTCGCTTCGCGGGCTTTGGCGGCCAGTTTTACGGCTTCGGTCAGGCCGCCTGTCTTGTCCAGTTTGATATTGACGATATCATAGAGGCCGCGCAGCCTTTTCACATCATCTGAAGTATGACAGGATTCATCCGCGCCAAGGGGGACCGGTGATTGATAACCGCTCAATTCTTCATCATTTGCGGCGGGAAGAGGCTGTTCGATCATAACGACATTCAGCCTCGCAAGGGCAGGGGCGATATCTTTGAGTTGGCCAAAACACCAGCTTTCATTGGCATCAATCAATAATCTGGATTGGGGCGCATTGGCATGAATTTCTTCGATTCTCTTTACGATATCCTGATCATTTAATTTAATCTTCAGCATGGGGAATTTGCTGAGTTTTTGGGCGGCTTTGCCCATTTCTTCTGCTGTGCCGATACTTATGGTTTGTACCGTCTGGATATTATCCGGGTAAAGAAAACCCAGAATATCACTCACGGTTGTCGCTTTTTCTTTGGCCTCAAGGTCCCACAAGGCACAATCAAGTGCATTTCGTGCCGCCCCTGCGGGTAATAAATCATAGAGATCATGCCGGTTGAGTCCTTCTCGTATTTCAGGGCTAACCGCGTTTAATTGTTGATGCACACTGTCAATATTTTCACCATAGCGGGGCGAAGGAACAGATTCTCCGCGCCCGGAATATCCCTGATTATCAAGCCTGATGTCAACGGTGATGAGTTCTGTTTCAACCCTTGATCCCCGGGCAATGATAAATGGCTCTTTCAGCGGCCATGTTTCTTTGGTGATATTCAACATGACAGGCCCCTTATAAATTATCTATTAAAGAAGCCGCGCCGGTTATGATCGGATCAAAACAGGGGACGGAAAATTCTTGCGCAAGCCGGGCCATTTCTGCCATGCCTCTTTCCTTGCCGATGGTGCGGCAATTCAGGGCAATTCCGGCCAGTTTAACTTTTGGGTTGGTCAGGCTGGCCACCTGAAGATTGGCCTCGATCGCTTGCCGTAAGACTGGGACTTTAAAGTCTGGCAACCCCTTGATGGTTTCCCTGCCGGCTTCATGGCACATGACAATCACATCAGGCTGGGCGCCGTGAAGCAAACCGGTAGTCACTCCGGCAAAAGAGGGGTTATGCAGCGATCCCTGACCTTCGATAATGTCCCAATGGCTTTCCGTATTATCAGGAGATATCATCTCTACCGCGCCGGAAATAAAATCTGCGACAACGGCGTCAATACATATGCCCGAGCCGGCGACCATGAGGCCGGTTTGACCGGTTGCCCTGAAGTCGACATCATAGCCTTTTTTGATCATTTCTTTTTCAATGGCAAGAGAGGCATACATCTTGCCGACGGAGCAATCAGTTCCCACGGTCAACAGCCTTTTTCCTGAACGTTTACGGCCATTTCCGACGCGTAATTCTCCATCATAATGACGAACATCGTATAATTTTCGCCCGAATTTTTCTGCTGCGGCCTGTATTTCGGGGATGTCGGATAGCTTGTTATGCAAGCCACTGACCACATCCAATCCCTTTTCCAGAGCTTCGAGAATATAGGGCAGCCAGTCTTGTGATATTATGCCGCCGCTGTTGGCCAAACCAAGAATAAAACTCTGCGCGCCAGCGGCCACGGCGGCATCTATGGATAATCGCTTTAACCCCAGGGTTAAGCTGCATGACGGGCCGGCGATTTCCCCGATACAAACTTCCGGACGCCACTGGGCAAGACCGCGAGACATCTTAATCGCCAGCGGCAAATCCTCACAGCCGAGAAATAATAGATAGGGGGCTTTAAAATCCATCGCCGTAACGCTCATGCCAAATTTTCTTTCTATAAAATTTTAATCCATATCCTCATATGGAAAGCCTTTATAAAAATATTGCAAGCGATTTATACTGAAATGTCAATTTTGCTTTGTTCTATCTTTCCCTGAAAGATGTGTTTATCGCGTTGTTGATTGGTTTGACCAGATATTGCAGAAGGGTTTTTTTGCCGGTTTGAATATCAGCCACAACTGTCATGCCGGACGTAATTCTGTTGGATTTGGGATCGGTTCCAATGAAATTTTGAGGCAGGCTGATGATGCCTTTAAAATAAGTTTCCCCCTTTTCATCCATGAATGACGAGGCTGATATACGGGAAAGCCTGCTTGAAATGCTGCCGTAGCGGGCAAAATTATAGGTATCAATCTTAACAAGCACCTCGGTGCCTACATTCACATGACCAATATCCCGGGGCGAAATTTTTACTTCTGCTATGAGGGTATCAGACATGGGAACAATCTTGGCCAGAACATCACCCGGGGGTATAATGCTTCCCACCGTGCGATATTTCAGGCCTTTGACAATGCCGGCTGCCGGGGCGCGGACGGCCAGTCTGTTCACGCGGTCATTCAATTGGGTAAGCTGGGCTGTAACCTGCGCCCGTTCGCTGCTTAGATTATCCATCTGCATCAGGCTTTCATTGCGGAATTTTTCGTTTAATGCCACAAGGTTACCTTTCACCTGTGCGATGCTTGCGCGGACACTGACTTTGGTTAACTGGGTATTGTTAAGGTCGCCTTCCGCTTTATTGTGGGCGCGCTGTACTTCAAGAAGTTTTATTTTTGAGCCAAGGCCTTTATCGGTTAATTCCTGACGCATTTTCATTTCTTCGGCAATGATGGCCAGCGTCCGTTTTTCTGTCGCCTCGCGCCGGTTGAGAAGGACAAGCTCGTTTTCTTTTTCTTTTATTTGCGACAGAATGACATTTTGCTGTGCTATTCGCGATTGATTTTGTGCCCTGAGCACATCACGTTGATCCTGTACCAACAGGGGATAATCTTTTTCGTAGAGGGAAAAATCCTGTCCAAGTCCGTTTTCATCAATATTTGTATCATTGGCGGCAAAAGACTTTAACCGCGCGATTTGCAAGGTCAGAGCGATATGCCGGGCCTTGAGCCGATTAAGGTCGGACAGGGCGGCCGATGGTGCCATGGTTAAAATGACCTGACCCTTTTCTACTTCCTGGCCTTCGCTTATGAGGACTTCTGAAACGATGCCGCCTTCTAAATGCTGGACAGGCTTCAGGCTTGAAGCGGGCCGGATTTCGCCGGTGGCAATGCTGGTTTCATTCAGCGTGGTAACAGATGCCCAGATAATCAT
>JALSHF010000060.1 GCA_026982375.1 Emcibacter sp.
GCGATAATGTTGAGATTAATGTTGAATTGATCTACCCCATTGCCATGGACGAAGGTCTGCGTTTTGCGATCCGCGAAGGCGGCCGCACCGTCGGCGCCGGCGTCGTTGCAAGCATCATTGAATAATTTAGGATCAGGAGCGCGGGTCTAAAGGCTCGCGTATATATTTATGTTGGAATCACAAAATATTCGCATCCGCTTAAAGGCATTTGATCATCGTATTCTTGATCAGGCCGCAAGCGAGATTGCCAATACAGCCAAAAGAACAGGCGCTAGCGTACGCGGCCCTATTCCTATGCCGACGCGGATTGAAAAATTCACAGTATTGCGCTCGCCGCATGTGAATAAAAAATCCCGTGAGCAGTTCGAGATGCGCACATTCAAGCGTCTTTTGGATATCGTAGAGCCAACACCGCAAACTGTGGACGCGCTGATGAAGCTCGATCTTGCAGCGGGTGTTGATGTTGAAATTAAATTGCAGGGTTAGAAAAATGCGTGCAGGATTAATTGCTAAAAAAATTGGCATGTCGCGTGTTTTTGCGGAAGGCGGGCAGCATATTCCCGTCACCGTACTGCATGTTGACAATTGTCAGGTTGTTTCTCATAAAACAACAGATACAGACGGCTATAACGCCCTACAATTAGGGGTTGGAACGGCCAAAGTTAAACGGACGACGCAGCCTATGCGGGGTCATTTTGCAAAAGCCAAGGTTGAGCCAAAAGCAAAACTTGCTGAATTCCGTATCTCGGATGATGCTTTTCTGGATATTGGCGCAGAAATCACGGTTGAGCATTTTGTTGCAGGCCAAATGGTTGATGTGACAGGCATTTCAAAGGGTAAAGGTTTTGCCGGCGCGATGAAACGTCATAACTTTGCGGGCCTGAGGGCGACGCATGGTGTGTCTATTTCTCACAGATCACACGGTTCTACGGGGCAATGTCAAGATCCGGGCCGCGTATTCAAGGGTAAGAAGATGGCGGGTCATATGGGTTCAGAGCGCAAGACGATCCTCAACCTTGAGGTTGTCGGTTCAGATCTGGACGAAGGCTTGCTTCTTGTGAAGGGGGCGATTCCAGGTGCTAAAAACGGTTGGATATTTATTAATGATGCCGTCAAAAAGCCTGCGAATACCGATGCGCCTTATCCCGGTGCCGTGCGCGCTGTTGCTGCTGCCGAAGTGGCGGATGACACGGCTGCTGAAAAGAGTGAGGAATAAGCCATGAAAGCCGAAGTAATTACACTCGATGCAAAAAAGGCCGGCAATGTCGATCTTGTTGACAGCATCTACGCCTTGCCGGAACGTGCTGATATCCTTCAGCGGGTTGTGGTATGGCAGCTGGCAAAGCGCCGGGCCGGAACCCATAAAGTTCAGACGCGGGGCGAGATAACGGGTACAACAAAACGTATTGGCAAGCAAAAAGGCGGCGGTACAGCCCGTCACGGTGCCGGTAAGGTTAGTCAATTCCGTGGTGGTGGCCGCGCCTTTGGACCGGTTGTTCGGTCTCATGGCTATAGTTTGCCTAAGAAAATCAGATTGCTTGGTCTTAAAACAGCTTTGTCTTCAAAGCTTGCAAATGGCAATCTTATTGTCATTGAAGATATGGACCTTAAAGCCAGCAAGACAAAGGACTTGAAAGCCAAGTTGAGCAAACTTGGTCTGGAGAAGGTTCTGTTTATTGATGGTGCCGAAGTGAATAAAAACTTTCTACTCGCTGCGAATAACATTCCCTATGTTGATGTATTGCCGACGCAAGGTGCGAATGTTTATGACATTCTGCGTGCCGAGAAGCTGGTACTGACCAAAGCAGCCGTAGCAAGCCTGATGGAGAGGCTAAAATGACGGATAAAGAAACCGATATTAAACATTATGATGTCATCCTTGGCCCTGTGATCACGGAAAAGACAACAATGATGTCCGAGCAGAATCAGATTGTTTTCAAGGTTCCGCTGACAGCAACAAAGCCGCAGATCAAAGCTGCGGTAGAGGGTCTGTTTGGCGTGAAGGTTGAGGATGTCAACACGCTCCGTGTCAAGGGTAAGACAAAGCGTTTCAAAGGCATAATGGGCCGCAGAAATGATTATAAAAAAGCAATGGTGCAATTGGCCGAAGGTCAATCCATCGATGTGACAACGGGAGTATAGGACGATGGCGTTAAAAACATATAATCCGACATCTCCCGGTCAACGCGGCCTTGTGCAGGTTGATCGTTCAGATCTATGGAAAGGCAAGCCTGTTAAGTCATTGACTGAAGGTTTGACGAAATCCGGTGGCCGTAATAACCATGGCCGCATCACGGCGCGTCGGCGCGGGGGCGGGCATAAGCGCACCTACCGCATGATCGACTTTAAACGTCAGAAATGGGATATGGATGCGACAGTTTTGCATTTGGAATATGACCCTAACCGGACATCTTTCATTGCTTTGATCGAATATACGGACGGCGAGCAGGCTTATATCCTGGCACCGCAACGATTGAACGTTGGTGATAAAGTAATCGCCGGTGAAAAAGTCGATGTGAAGCCCGGTAATGCGATGCCGTTATATAGTGTTCCGGTTGGCTCCATTGTGCATAATGTTGAAATGAAGCCAAAAAAGGGTGGTCAGATTGCCCGCTCAGCTGGTGGATATGTACAGGTCACAGGCCGTGATCGCGCGCAAGTACTTATTCGTTTATCTTCAGGTGAGCAGCGTTATGTTCCTTCCGCTTGCATGGCAACTATTGGTGCCGTGTCCAATCCGGATCACAAGAACATCAAGCTGGCCAAAGCCGGCCGTAATCGCTGGCTCGGCAAGCGTCCATCAGTTCGCGGCGTTGCCATGAACCCGGTTGACCATCCGCACGGCGGCGGCGAGGGCCGCACGTCAGGTGGCCGTCATCCCGTGACGCCATGGGGCAAGCCTACTAAAGGCAAGCGAACACGTAGCAATAAGTCGACAGATCGTTTTATCGTACGGTCACGTCACGAACGTAAGAAGGGCTAGAGACATATGTCACGTTCAGTTTGGAAGGGTCCGTTCGTCGATCTGCATTTGCTTAAGAAATCAGAAGCAATGTCAGATTCAGGTAAAAATTCACCGATCAAGACCTGGTCTCGTCGGTCAACTATTTTGCCGCAATTCGTCGGACAAACATTTAATGTTCATAACGGTCACAAATTTATCCCTGTTTACGTAACAGAAGATATGGTTGGCCATAAGCTTGGTGAATTCGCCCCGACCCGTACCTATTACGGTCATGGCGCAGACAAAAAAGCTAGGAAGAGGTAGAAACCGTGGGTAAGAAAAAATCACCACGCCGCATTGCAGACAACGAAGCATTAGCCGTATGTAGAATGGTTCGTGTTAGTCCACAGAAATTAAATCTGGTGGCTGGTCTCATTCGTGGCAAGAAAGTCGACAAAGCTCTTGCGGATCTTACTTTCTCAAAACGTCGTATTTCCGGTAACGTGAAAAGCGTCCTTGAATCTGCCATTGCCAATGCGGAAAACAATCACGGTCTTGATGTAGACAGTCTGGTTGTTGCCGAGGCAAGCGTTGGCAAATCTTTGGTCATGAAGCGTTTTCGTCCACGGGCTCGTGGCCGGACAGGAAAAATTTTAAAACCATTCAGTCAGTTGCGGATTTTGGTCCGTGAGGTTGAGGAGCAAGCATAATGGGTCAAAAAGTTAATCCAATCGGTCTTCGCCTTGGGATCAATCGTACTTGGGATAGTCGCTGGTACGCTGATGGAGATGATTACGCAAACTTACTTCATGAAGATCTTGCCATTCGCGCGTATCTTATGGAAAAGCTAAAGCAGGCAAGCATTAGCCGTGTTGTTATTGAGCGTCCTGCCAAGAAAGCCCGCGTAACAATCTATTCCGCGCGTCCAGGCGTTATTATTGGCAAAAAAGGCGCGGATATCGAAAAACTGCGCAAAGCTATTGCCGGTATGACGGTCGCCCTTGATGTGAGCCTGAATATCGTTGAAATACGCAAGCCGGAAATTGATGCCCAATTGGTTGCTGACAGTGTCAGTCAACAGCTGGAACGCCGCGTTGCTTTCCGCCGTGCCATGAAACGGGTTATGCAGAGCGCGATGCGCCTTGGTGCCCTTGGTATCCGGATCAATACCGCTGGCCGTCTTGGTGGTGCTGAGATTGCCCGTACCGAATGGTACCGCGAGGGCCGTGTGCCGCTTCATACGCTTCGTTCCGACATTGACTATGCCGAAAGCCGCGCCAAGACACCTTATGGTATCATCGGCGTTAAGGTATGGATTTTCAAGGGCGAAATCATGGAACATGATCCCATGGCGCGTGATAACCGAATTAATGAACAGCAGAAGAGTTCTGGCGGCAATGCTGGTGGTGGTCGGCCGCCGCGATCCCCAAGATCTCCTCGGAATGCAAGGTAGAGATTATGCTTCAACCGAAAAAAACAAAATTCCGCAAGGCGCATAAAGGCCGTATTCACGGTGTTGCAAAAGGGGGCACGTCGCTTACTTTTGGATCTTGTGGCCTTAAGGCTTTGGAGCCGGAAAGAATAACCGCACGTCAGATCGAAGCGGCCCGCCGTGCCATGACGCGTCATATTAAACGTCAAGGTAAAGTGTGGATTCGGATTTTCCCTGATGTTCCGGTATCTAAAAAGCCTGCTGAAGTTCGTATGGGTAAAGGTAAGGGCTCTGTTGAATTCTGGGCCTGTAAAGTCAAGCCTGGTCGTATTATGTTTGAAATGGATGGCGTACCGCTGGATATCGCACGCGAAGCTTTCGAGCGTGCGGCGGCCAAGCTGCCGATTGCCACGCGTTTTGTGACGCGCCTTGGCGACTAGATAAGCCAGTAGTTTAGGCCAATAATTTAGGCAGTAGTTAGGAATGAATGAGATGAAATCATCAGAAATTAAGGGTAAGTCAGCAGACGAGCTAAAAGGTCTGCTTCTTGATCTGAAAAAAGAGCAGTTCAATCTGCGTTTTCAGCGCGCGACAGCCCAATTAGAAAATACCGCTCGTGTGCGCGTTGTTCGCCGGGATATTGCCCGTGTTCGCACGCAGCTTAACCAATCAGAGAAGGTAGAAACAAATGCCTAAACGTATTTTGCAAGGTGAAGTCGTCAGCGACAAAAATGACAAAACCATTGTCGTTCTTGTGGAACGTCGATTTAAACACCCGTTGCTTCACAAAGTATTGCGCAGTACTAAAAAATATCATGCGCATGATGAAAGCAATAAATGTAAAGTGGGCGAGATTGTTCGTATTGAAGAATGTCGTCCGATTTCCAAAAATAAGACTTGGAAAATTGTCGAAAACGCTTAAAACAAGTGTTCTTAAATCTAGTGTAACAATGTTGGAATAAACCAATGATTCAAATGCAAACCAATCTTGACGTAGCCGATAACTCTGGCGCTCGCCGCGTTCAGTGTATCAAGGTGCTTGGAGGCTCTCATCGCAGGGTTGCCGGCGTCGGCGATACTATTGTCGTAAGCATAAAGGAAGCAATTCCGCGCGGCAAAGTAAAAAAAGGTCAGGTGCATCGTGCTGTTATCGTCCGCACAAAGAAAGATATTCAACGGTCTGATGGGACTGCCATTCGGTTTGATGGGAACGCCGCTGTTCTGATCAATAAACAGAATGAGCCGATCGGAACGCGTATCTTTGGTCCTGTGGTACGTGAGCTCCGTGCATCTAACCATATGAAAATTATATCTCTTGCACCGGAGGTACTGTAATGGCCACCGCAAAATTTAAAATCAAAAAGGGCGATGAGGTTATCGTCCTGACCGGTAAGGATAAAGGCAAGAAAGGCACAATCACAGAAATGATTACCGCCAAATCCCGCGCCGTTGTCCAGGGTATCAATATGGTTAAACGCCATACGCGCCAGACTCAAACAGAAGAAGGCGGTATCAAATCCAAGGAAGCTTCAATTCATGTTTCCAATCTGGCTTTGATTGATCCAAAATCCGGCGCTGCCACCAAAGCCGGCTTTAAAATCGAAAAAGACGGCACCAAGGTTCGTATTTCCAGAGCATCAGGGGAGAATATCTAATGTCTAAATATATCCCTCGTTTGCGCGAAGTTTACCAAAATAAAGTTCGTGACAGCCTGCAAAAAGAATTCAAATTTGCCAATGTGATGCAAATTCCCCGGTTGGAGAAAATTGTTATTAACATGGGTGTTGGTGAAGCCGTCGGCGACAGCAAGAAGGTCAAAAAAGCCGTTGAGGAAATGGCGAAAATTTCTGGCCAGAAACCTGTTACGACACTTGCCAAAAAATCCATAGCGACGTTTAAGCTTCGTGAAGAAGTGGCCATCGGCTGTAAGGTTACCCTGCGTGGTAACCGGATGTATGAGTTCCTGGATCGCCTGATTCAGATCGCATTGCCGCGCGTCCGTGACTTTCGCGGTGTTCGCCCGACGAGTTTTGATGGCCGGGGCAATTATGCTCTTGGTTTGAAAGAACAGTTGGTGTTCCCTGAAATCGCCTATGATGACGTAGACGATACACGGGGCATGGACATCATCATTTGTACATCTGCCAAAACCGATGACGAAGCCAGATCGCTTCTGACGGGTTTTCAGATGCCGTTCCAGAGAACAGACCAGAAATAGAATAGGCAGGAAAATCTGATATGGCTAAAACAAGTGCTGTAGAAAAAAACATGAAACGTGAACGTTTGGTCGCAAAATTTGCTGACAAACGGGCGGCGTTGAAAAAAGCGGCGGTTGATCCGGAATTGTCTCCTGAAGAGCAATTCATGGCACGGCTCAAGCTGGCTAAACTGCCGCGCAACAGTGCGGCAACACGCCTTCGCAATCGTTGTCAAGTAACCGGTCGCCCCCGTGGCTACCATCGTAAATTTAAAATGTCTCGTATCTCTCTCCGTGATTTGGCCTCTAGTGGCTATCTTCCCGGCGTTACGAAATCGAGCTGGTAAGGAGGACAGACAAATGTCAATGAGTGATCCTCTAGCAGATATGCTGACACGTATACGTAATGGACAACGTGTTAATAAAGAAACTGTTAGTTCGCCTGCGTCTAACATGCGTCAACGTGTACTTGATGTGTTAGCACGCGAAGGCTTTATCCGTGGATATAACCGTGCTGACGATCAAACCGGTAAGCCGCAGATTAATATTGAGCTGAAATATCATGAAGGAAGTCCGGTCATCCGCGAGATCAAGCGGATATCAAAGCCGGGCCTTCGGGTTTATTCTTCTGTGGCGGATTTGCCGCGCATCAGGAATGGCCTTGGTATTTCTATTGTTTCAACCCCTAAAGGTGTACTCTCCGATTCTGAAGCTCGCGCTCAGAATGTTGGCGGCGAGATCATCTGCACAGTATTCTAAGGATAGAAGTTATGTCTAGAATTGGTAAAAAAGCTGTTGCTGTACCTCAGGGTGTGGAAGCAAATCTTAATGGTAAGGAACTTACCATCAAGGGGCCAAAAGGCGAGCTTGCAATGACATTCGTTGCGGATGTTGATGCAAAGCTTGAGAATGGCGAAATTCTGGTTACCCCGGTTGGTGATACAAAGCGCGCCCGTTCCATGTGGGGCATGCAGCGCACTTTGGTCGCAAATCTGGTTGAAGGCGTTATGACGGGATACAGCAAGACATTGCTTTTGGTTGGTGTCGGGTACCGTGCTTTCGTAAAGGGCAGCGATATTCAGCTTCAACTGGGCTACAGTCATGATGTGATTTATGCTATTCCCAAGGGTGTTGATGTGAAATGTCCGGATCAGACGACCATCATCATTTCCGGTATCGACAAACAAAAAGTTGGTCAGGTCGCGGCAGAAATTCGTGAATGGCGCAAACCAGAGCCTTATAAAGGCAAGGGTGTTAAATATTCCGATGAATATGTCTTCCGTAAAGAAGGCAAGAAAAAATAATAGGTGCTCGTTATGCTTAGTGGTAAAAAGTTATTTAATCGTCGCCGGAATCGGGTACGGACTCGTATTCGCAAGGTGACAACAGGACGGCCCAGGCTTTCTGTACATCGCACGAACCAGCATATCTATGCACAGGTTATTGATGATGCGCAGGGCGTAACCGTTGCCGCAGCATCCACATTGGATGTTGATCTACGTAAATCTCTGAAAATCGGCAGCAATGCTGATGCTGCCGGAGAAGTAGGAAAATTAATTGCAGACCGCGCCAAGAGCGCCGGTGTTGATACAGTGGTTTTTGATCGGGGTGGCTTTCTTTTCCATGGCCGGGTAAAAGCTCTTGCAGATGCCGCGCGCACCGCCGGTCTGAATTTTTAGAGCGTATGAAGGGAATATAATATGGCACGGTATGAAAAAGATAACCGTCAGCCGGAAAGTGATCTGATTGAAAAATTGGTTCATATCAATCGCGTGGCCAAAGTGGTCAAAGGCGGACGCCGTTTTGGTTTTGCGGCATTGGTTGTTGTCGGTGACGGCAAAGGCCAGGTTGGTTTTGGCAAGGGTAAGGCACGGGAAGTTCCCGAGGCGATCCGCAAGGCAACAGAAGAAGCAAAAAAATCAATGGTGCGCATTCCATTGCGTGAAGGCAGAACATTGCATCATGATATCGAAGGCCGTCACGGTGCCGGTAAAGTGGTTATTCGTTCCGCGCAAGCGGGTACAGGCATTATTGCCGGTGGCCCCATGCGTGCTGTTTTCGAAGCGTTGGGCGTACAGGATGTTGTGACCAAATCACTGGGATCATCTAATCCCTACAACATGGTTCGCGGAACTTTTGATGCGCTTAAGCAACAGTCTTCCCCGCGCATGATTGCCGCCAGACGGAGCAAAAAAGTCAGTGAAATCGTCGGTCGCAGAGGCGAACGTGAAGCCGCTGCCCCTGAAGTTGCTCAAGAAGTAACGGAGTAATCTAATGGCTAGTAAAAAAATGTTAAAGGTAACGCAGACCGGTAGCCCGATCCGCCGCCCTCAAGACCAACGGGCAACGCTCATTGGGCTTGGTTTAAATAAAATGAACCGCACCCGCGAATTAGAGGATACGCCATCTGTTCGTGGCATGATCCGTAAGGTTCGTCATATGGTGAAGGTTGAAGAAGTATAATCCCTCCCCATATGATAGTCATAGGGAAAAGGTGACAAGGTAAAGACCATGAAACTTAATGAAATTGCCAATAATCCAGGCGCAACTAAAGACCGCAAACGTATCGGGCGCGGTATCGGCTCAGGTACGGGTAAAACCGGTGGACGCGGCGTAAAAGGTCAGAAATCCCGTTCAGGGGTTGCGATCAAAGGCTTTGAGGGCGGGCAAATGCCCATCTATCAACGTCTGCCCAAACGCGGCTTTAACAATATTAACCGGAAGGTTTTCGTTCCCGTTAATCTCGGCGGATTGCAAGACGCTATTGATGCCAAGAAACTGGACCCCAAAAAAGCCATTACGGTTGAGCTGCTGCAAGAAGCAGGACTGGTTAATGGCGTTAAAGATGGTGTTCGGTTGCTTGCAAAAGGCGCATTGAAGTCTAAAGTGAATATCGAAGTGTCCGGGGCTTCTGCGGCGGCAGTAGCGGCTGTTGAAAAGGCTGGCGGAACCGTTACCGTAGCCGCCGCGCCTCAGGAAGCTTCCAAATAATATTATTGGTAACAGGGATTATACGAGATGGCATCAGCAGCTGAACAACTTGCAGCAAATCTGAACTTCGGCGCCTTTTCCAAGGCCACTGAGCTGAAGAAACGCATCTGGTTTACCCTGTTTGCCCTTATCGCTTACCGGCTTGGGACATATGTCCCGCTGCCGGGGATTAATCCTGTTGAGCTGGCGCGGATGTTCGAGGCCAACCAGCAAGGTATCCTGGGGATGCTTGATCTGTTTAATGGCGGCGCCATTTCACGGATGAGCGTATTTGCCCTTGGTATTATGCCCTATATCTCGGCCTCTATTATCATGCAGTTGATGACGTCTATTTCGCCGACCATAGGTCAGCTGAAAAAAGAAGGTGAGGCGGGCCGCCAGAAAATCAATCAATACACCCGTTACGGCACGGTTCTTTTGACAATCGTACAGGGTTACGCCATTGCAACGAGCCTGCAGTCAGGCGGCATTGCCCTTGACGGCGGCGGGATGTTCTTCATTGCGACAACCGTGATTACGCTTGTTGGCGGCACGCTTTTGCTCATGTGGATGGGGGAACAGATTACGGCGCGCGGCGTGGGCAACGGCATTTCATTGATTATCTTCTCGGGCATTGTTGCGGAATTGCCTTCTGCTATCGTTGGTACTCTGGAATTAAGTTCCAAAGGTCAGCTTGGCGGGCCATTGGTGATTGTTGGTTTGATTGTGATGGTTGTTGTCGTGATTGCCTTATCGTCTTTATGGAGCGCGCGCAGCGCCAACTGTTAATCCAATATCCCAAGCGTCAAACGGCGACGGGGGCCTCAAAGGGCGAACAGTCCCATATGCCGCTTAAACTGAATACAGCCGGTGTTATTCCGCCAATTTTCGCCTCATCCCTGCTTCTTATGCCGATGACGGTTGCGGGATTTGCTGCGGATGGCGGGCCGGAATGGATGACGACGGTCACCACATTGCTTGGCCCCGGCCAGCCGCTCTATATGGCTTTTTATGCCGCAGGTATTATCTTTTTCGCTTTCTTTTACACGGCTATTCAATTCAACCCTGAAGAAACGGCGGACAACCTCAAGAAATATGGCGGCTTTATCCCCGGCATTCGTCCGGGTAAAAATACAGCGACTTATCTGGATTTTGTTTTGACACGGCTGACGACTGTTGGCGCCCTTTACCTGACGCTTGTATGTTTGCTGCCAGAAGTTTTGCGGGCCAAATATGCCATACCATTTTATTTCGGCGGGACATCACTTTTGATCGTGGTCAGTGTGACCATGGATACGGTTGCACAAATTCACAGCCATTTGATGGCCCACCAATATGAAGGACTGTTGAAAAAATCCAAAATCAGGGGCAAGGGGAGGAAGCGTAGATGATTATCGTTTTACTTGGCCCCCCCGGCGCGGGCAAGGGTACGCAAGCTCAGCGCATTATGGATAAAAGAGGTTTGGTTCAGCTTTCGACGGGCGATATGCTGCGCGCAGCAAAAGAAGCCGGAACCGAGGTCGGCAAAAAAGCCAAAGAATTTATGGATGCCGGTAAACTGGTCACAGATGAAATTGTTATCGGTATTATCGCGGATCGTATAGAGGAAGACGATTGCAAACAGGGTTTCCTGCTTGACGGCTTCCCGCGTACCGTTGCCCAGGCAGAAGCACTGGATGAACTGTTAAAGAATAAAGGCCTTCAGGTCGATGTTGTCATCGAGATGAAGGTGGATGACGAATCTCTTGTTGACCGGATTGCAGGCCGCTATACATGTGCGCAATGTAATCAGGGTTACCATGACACTAACCTAAAACCACAACAGGCTGGCGTGTGTGACAGCTGTGGTTCTACGAATTTCAACCGCCGTTCTGATGACAACCGTGAAACGGTTATCGAAAGACTGGCAACATATCACGCACAAACGGCCCCTTTGCTGCCCTTTTATGAGCAAAAGGGGGTTTTGAGAACTGTTGATGGAATGGCTGACATTGATGATGTCAGCGTTCAAATAAATGATGTATTAAACCAGCTGTAAATCCTGCAGACAAAAACTTTCAAAAAGTTTCGTCTCTATGGTTGACTGAAGGTTTTTAATACATATAATCGCGCAACTTCACGGTTTACCTTTACGGGTAAGCGGGCGAAGTTGCTGTTTAATGAATTTTTAGATCGGGAGAAACGATCGTGGCGCGTATATCTGGCGTGAATATACCCACTGGAAAGAGGGTGGTAATTGCTTTGACCTATATCCATGGGATTGGTCCTGCAATATCGAAACAAATTTGTGATACGGTTGGTATCAAGCCTGAAACTCGGGTTAACCAGCTAAGTGATTCGGAAGTTATCAAAATCCGTGAAACAATCGATAGTGATTGTATGGTGGAAGGTGATCTGCGCCGGGACACAGCGGTTAATATCAAGCGTCTGATGGACCTTGGTTCTTATCGTGGTCTGCGCCATCGTAAGAAGCTTCCTGTACGTGGTCAACGCACAAGCACCAATGCGCGTACCCGTAAGGGTAAGGCCGTTGCTATCGCCGGTAAGAAGAAATAAGGTACTGAAATGGCTGAAGAGAAACGCGTAAAGCGCAAAGAACGTAAGAATATCACCAATGGCGTCTGCCATGTGAATTCTACATTTAATAATACTATTATTACGATAACCGATGCCCAGGGAAATGCGATTGCCTGGTCAACATCCGGTGTTATGGGTTTTAAAGGTTCCCGAAAATCTACGCCCTATGCGGCACAGATGGCGGCGGAAGATGCCGGTAAAAAAGCTCAGGAACATGGGATGAAAACTCTGGAAGTTCAGGTTAAGGGCCCCGGTTCAGGCCGGGAATCCGCGCTTCGTGCTTTGCAGGCGCTTGGTTTTACAATTACGACCATACGCGATGTGACGGCAATTCCGCATAATGGGTGCCGACCGCCAAAACGGCGTAGAGTATAATAAATTGAATTTCCCCTGCTGCTATCATGGATAACAGCAGGGTTTTATGGTGTTTGTCTGTGAAATGAAATATCAGGCAAATTGAAACCAGTAACTTACGAGGATTTAAACCGTGATCCAGAAGAATTGGCAGGAATTAATAAAGCCGTCTAAACTTGAAGTTAAACAAGTTGGTGAAGAGCGTAGAAAAGTAACGATTGTTGCGGAGCCGTTGGAACGTGGTTATGGCATGACCTTGGGCAATTCATTGCGCCGGGTTTTATTGTCATCCCTTCAGGGCGCTGCTGTAACATCCATTCATATCGACAATGTTTTACATGAATTTTCTTCTATTCCGGGCGTACGTGAAGATGTCACTGACGTTATCCTGAATATCAAGAAGATCGCCGTTGAGATGGACGGCATTGACGAGAAGCGCCTGTCGCTTCAGGCCACAGGCCCGGGCGAGGTGACAGCCGGTCAAATCAGCGAAGTTGCTGACGTTACCATTCATAATCCTGATCTTGTGATCTGTACGTTGGATGATGGCGCAGAGCTGCGCATGGAATTGACGGTTGAAACAGGCAAGGGCTATGTTGCGGCAGTGAATAACCGTCCGGATGATGCGCCGATTGGCCTCATTCCCGTGGACAGTTTATTCAGTCCGGTCAGCAAGGTCAGCTACCGGGTTGAAAATACCCGTGAAGGTCAGATTCTGGATTATGACAAGTTGATTATGACCATTGAGACCAACGGTACGATAACGCCTGAAGATGCCTTGGCCTATTCTTCGCGTATTTTGCAAGACCAGCTTCAAACTTTCATCAATTTTGATGAACCGGAAGATGTTGCCGCTGAGCAAGAATCAAATGAGCCGGACTTCAACCGTAACCTTCTGCGGCGTGTTGATGAACTGGAATTGTCTGTTCGTTCGGCCAACTGTCTGAAAAACGACAATATCGTTTATATCGGTGACCTCGTGCGCAAGACAGAAGCAGAAATGCTTCGCACACCAAACTTTGGCCGTAAATCACTGAATGAGATTAAAGAAGTTCTTTCGACCATGGGCTTGCGTCTTGGGATGGATAACCCGGGGTGGCCACCAGAAAATATTGACGAGCTTGTCAAGAAAATGGAACAAGAATTTTAATTTTGGATTTTTAATTGGGTAGGGTCCCATAAGTGGATACCCCCTCAAGGAGTAAGAGATATGCGCCATCGTAGAGCTGGGCGTAAGCTGAATAAAACAAGTTCACATCGTAAAGCGATGTTTGCAAATATGGCCCATGCGCTTTTAAAGCATGAGCAAATCGTAACAACTTTGCCAAAAGCCAAAGAGCTGCGCCCGATCGTTGAGCGTCTGATCACTTTGGGTAAGCGCGGATCTTTACATGCCCGCCGTCAGGCCGCTTCCAAGCTTCCTGTTATCGCCAAAGATACCTTTCGTGAAGGTAAGGAAACAGATGTATTGAGCAAGTTATTTGATGTTCTGGCTGAACGCTATAAAGAACGTTCTGGTGGCTATATCCGTATCTTGAAAGCCGGTTTCCGGCATGGTGATTCTGCGCCAGTTGCCGTGATTGAGCTGGTTGATCGCGACGAGAGTGCCAAAGGCCAGACCAGTGGCCCGGAAATCGAATTTGTTGCGGAAGAAACCGAAGCGGCTTAATGTTACCGCATATTAAAGTAAATTGAAAAAACAGCTCAATCGGGCTGTTTTTTTTGGTTAATGCTTGCGATATATAGCGTAGCTCATATAATAATGTGACGTTATCTTAAATATAAAAACCAAGGATTTATCGGATGGCTCTTAAACCGGGTGTCGTGAGCGGCGAAGATTATATAGCACTTGTTAATGCCTGCAAGGACGGTGGTTATGCGCTGGCGGCGGTGAATTGTGTCGGGACCAACAGCGTCAATGCTGTTATGGAAGCCGCCGCAAAAAACAACAGCGATATTATCATTCAGTTTTCCAATGGCGGCGCACAGTTTTATGCCGGTCAAGGCATGGAAGACAGTTTTCAGGCAAAGGTCCTTGGCGCCGTATCCGCTGCCCAGCATGTTCATCTTTTGGCGGAGCATTATGGCATCTGCGCGGTTCTGCATACGGATCATGCCAACCGCAAGCTGGTGCCTTGGGTCGATGCCCTTATTGATCATTCCGAAGCGCATTACAAGGCCCATGGCCGGCCGTTATATACCTCACATATGCTCGACCTGTCAGAAGAAGATATCGACGATAACCTGGGCGAATGCGCGCGGGTGCTTGCCCGTATGGCAAAACTGGACATGAGCCTTGAGATTGAGCTGGGGATCACGGGCGGCGAGGAAGATGGTGTCGGGCATGATATTGACGAGAATGCGGACAGCTCCCATCTTTATACCCAGCCCGAAGATGTTCTGAAGGCTTATGAGCTTTTAACGCCGATTGGCCATTTTTCCGTTGCGGCATCCTTTGGCAATGTTCACGGGGTCTATAAGCCCGGTAATGTGCAGTTAAGGCCCGAAATTCTACGGAATAGCCAGTCGTTGGTGCGGGAGCAGCATAATACAGCAGAAAATCCGTTGAATCTGGTTTTTCACGGCGGTTCTGGTTCTGAAAAAGCCAAAATTTCCGAGGCACTGACTTACGGTGTATTCAAGATGAATATTGATACGGACACGCAATTTGCCTTTTCAAATGCTATTGGTAAATATGTGGATGATAATGCCAAGGCCTTTAAGTATCAAATTGATCCTGAGGATGGGACACCTTATAAAAAGCAATATGACCCGCGCAAATGTCTTCGCGCCGCAGAACAAGGTTTTGTAACGCGCCTTGATGAGGCGATTGCAGATCTGGGCTCTACGGGCAGGTCTCTTGCACGATAAGACGCCGGCTCGATAAGGCGCAGGCTTGTAATATTTAAGCTCCGGGTTTTTAATTATATATTTTGCTTTAAATCCAAGCGTTCCATCGTTTGGGCGGCAAAGCCATCGCCGGCTTTTTGATAAAAGTTATAGATTACATCAATGCCGGCGTCCTTTAGCTGTTCCCGTTCATCCTCATATCGAATTATGCCGGCGGTTTTTCCGGTATAGCCTGCTTGCTTTAGTTGATTTATCACTTCCACAATATCGACGTAATTTGGAATGGCGAACATGATCAGACTGATAGGTTTGAGGTCGATATGGCCCCAGAAGTCGGGGTCTTCCGCATCGGCAATGATGACCTTTCGGCCTTTTGATATATGCTCTTCTACTCTTTCCTGATCGGTTTCTATGCCGACGACCGTCAGGGGCAGTTTCTCTTGCAGGGTATCATAAGTCCCGGCCCCCACACGCCCCATGCCAATGACAAGAACCTCAGCGCCCTCAGGCTTGGAAAACTGGTCCTCTGGCAGGCGGTCAGGATGGTCGAATTTTTTTAAATAGTCCCCCCACAGGGCATACAAGGCATGGCCCTTGGCATTCAGGATGCTTGAAAAAACAAATGACAGGGATACCGCCAGCGCCATTATAACCAACCATTCTTTGGCTAACAAACCATGAAGAACGCTGGCGGAACAGACAATCAGGCCAAATTCGCTATAATTGCTGAGGCTTAAAGCGGTTAAAAATGCGCTGCGGCTGCGCAGTCTTAACCGGGTCAACCAAATGAAATACAAACCGGCTTTAATGGGCAGGGCAGCCGTCATGACCAAGGCAATGCCAAGCATATCGGTTGTAGGTATTGCGGTAAAGCCGATTGACAGGAAAAAGCCGATCAGGAAAATATCCTTAAAATTCATCAATGACTTTGCCAGTTCCGTTGACTTATTGTCGCCGCTTAAAATCATGGCAATGATCAAGGCACCAAGATGGGCTTTTAATCCCACCAGCTCAAATAATTCCCCGCTTGCGAAAGCCAGGAAAAATCCCGCTAATGGCAGAAGCTCACCATGCCCGCAGCGCTGAAGCAGATTGAGCAATAATGGCCTTAACAAAGGCAAGGCAAATAACGCCAAAGCCCACCATGACGGTGATTTATCGGTGGCAAGGGTGACAAATATCACGGCAGCGATATCCTGAATGATCAGAATGCCAATGGCCACCTGACCATGGCGAGAGCGTAACTCCCCCTTTTCTTCCAGTATCTTGACCACGCAAACCGTGCTGCTGAAACTTACCGCAAAACCAATCATCGCGGCTGATGTCCAATCCATTCCCATGAAATAGGTAAAGCCGAGAAAGCCGAAAATCAGGCTGTTCACAGCGGTTATTAAGATGATAACGCCCATATGACCTGTTGCGCCGGCCCATATCTCCGTCTTTAATAAACTTTTGACGTTAAGTTTCAGGCCAATGGTGAAGAGCAGCAGGGTAATACCAATGTCCGACAATGTTGCAAGCGTTGCATCCGGCGTTACGCCAAGCGCGTGCAGGCCAAATCCCGCCATCAGGTAACCCACCAGCGGGGGAAGCCCTATTCTTGTTACGATAAAGCCGCAAACAAATGCGACGCCCACCCATATGAAATCCATTATTATCACCCTTTGGATCTTTTTCGCGTCCTTCAAGTGAAAGACCAGCCCTGTGAATGCTATTAAACAGGATAAGCCCGTCAATGCAAGTCTTTACCCTTTATGGCTATGGTTATTCTTGATCATGGTTGCAACAGCGGTGGCAAGAATATCATCAATCGGGATATCATTGGATTTATGGGGAATGCTGTTGCTGGTCACGATACGCTGTGCGCCCGCAGACATTAGCCGGTCATAGGCGTCACCGGCAAAGATACCATGAACGCCGATACAGGTTGGCGGCTTCATGTTGAGCGTCCTCAAGTGAACCACCGTTTCGATCATGGTATGAGCTGTTGAAATAATATCATCAATCAAAACCGGCGTATGATCATGATAGGTTGCCACATCCGGTAAAGAGACGGCCACATCCCTGTCGCCGCGCCGGACTTTGCTCAGGACCATAAAAGGCGCGCCGGCTTTCTTTGCCGCCTCGGATACCCATTGGCGGCTTTCGGCGTCGGGGCCGATTAACACGGGCCGCGCTATGTTGGATTTGATCCAGTTCGCAATATGATCGCTGGCGTGAATGGCGGCGGCGGGAACAGTATAAATTTCACTCATTTTTTTATGGCGGTGAAGATGCGGGTCAATGGTGACCAGCCAATCAACGATTTGTGACAGGAAGCCGGCAAATATATCTGCTGTTATGGCTTCCCCGTCATGAAACCGCTTGTCTTGACGCATATAACCGAGATAAGGCGCAACCAGGCCGACGGATTTTGCGCCCATTTCCCTTGCAACCTGCGCAAAAAACATCAGGCCCATGATTTTCTGATCCGGCTTGTCAAGGCCGCAAATGATGATGACCTTCTGGCCCTCGACGGGGCTATTTAACCTGACATATGTTTCCCCATCCGGGAAGTGCCGTATTTCCATGTCACCGCGCGTTATTTTCAGGTCAGAGGCAATATGGTTTGCGATGCTTTCAAAGCCCGGGAAAGAAAAAATTATGGCCATTGTTAATCCTCCTTTATTTGAACGACATGATTTCCTTCGGCAAGGAAATTCAAGCTATAGGCCAATTCACCGGGTGAGTCCGCATGAATGCTGTAAACCGGCGCCCCCTTGTCAATTTTCTGACCCACATGAATATACAGATCAACGCCGGCAGCTTTTGTGTATGGCGCGCCGGCAAGCTTGGCTATCTTGGCAATTTTACGGTTATCTATGGAGAGGATAGTTCCGCCGTGAGGGGCATGAATGATATGCTTATATTTCGCCTCTGGTATTTCTCTCATGCCGCCTTGCGCCGCGCAGATCGCTTGAAATTTTTGCCATGCGCGGCCATTGTCAAGAATTTTCCGGGCTATGACCATGCCATCTCCTTCGGTGACATCAGGTGAAAATTCAAGAATATGTCCCGCCAATAATATGGCCCGTTCCTTTAGGTCCGCCGGCGCAGCGCTATCCCCGCTTAACACGGCAACAATATCTCGCGCTTCAAGGGCCGGCCCTATGCCGCGTCCAACGGGGGCCGTGCCGTCGCTTATGAGAGTTTTGATGGAAATATCAAGCTCTTTACCCACTGTAACCAGATAATTTTCTAATATTTGAGCGGCCCCCATATCGCGGACCTTTGCCGTCGGGCCGACGGGGATATCAATCAATATATGGTTCGAGCCTGCCGATATTTTTTTGGAAATTACCGAGGCAACAAGCTGGCCCTCGCTATCAAGGTCAAGGGCTTTTTCCACCTGAATTAAAAGATCATCGGCGGGGCTGAGGTCAACTGACCCCCCCCAGACGATGCAGCCATTTTCCTGCTCAACGACCCGGCGCATTGATTTGATATTTAATTCTACGGGGGCGAGAACCTCCATGGTATCCGCCGTGCCCGCAGGAGAGGTTATCGCCCGCGATGAGGTTTTTGGTATGATCAGGCCAAATGCCGCGACAATAGACACAACGATGGGCGTCGTTCTGTTGCCGGGCAAACCGCCGACACAATGTTTATCCACAACAAGCCCGCCCCCCCAACTGATCCGATTACCAACATCAATCATGGCCCGGGTCAGGTTAACGACTTCTTCCATATCCATACGCCCGCCCGCACAGGCGCTAAGAAATGCGGCAATGTGAATATCGGCATAAAGTCCGGCAGATACATCTTCGATGATCGCTTTGATATCTTCTGCGGACAGGCGGTTGCCGTAAATTTTCGATCTGACATGGCTCATGGATAGAATGGTTCGTGCGTGGGAAACGCTGATCAAATCTTTTTCGTTGGCCCCTATAAGTTTCCAGGCATATTCTGAAAGCCCCGCATGGTCTTTTTCCAATATATCCGAGTTGATGGTATTTAATGTTGCAATGATAAATCTGTCCCCAAGCGTTACCCGCACGCGGGCATGAGCAGTTAATCCCTCAGACCGGCAGACATGGCAATCTTCCCGCATATAGATCACGGCTTCCTTATAACTGTCGATGCCAAGTCTGGTCAGATATAATGTGTCATGCTGCGGGGTCATCACAGTTCCTCTTGATCTTTGAATTTGGGGACAATAGCAGTCCAATTAAATTTTTCTTCGATTTTCTCTTTCAAGGCCTTCGAGGCCTCAGCTTCGCCGTGGGTTATGAATATTTTCTTTGGGGCGGTTTTGAAATGACTGAGCCAATTCAGGATTTCCTGATAATCCGCATGGGCAGATGTATTGGTCATATATTCAATGCGCGCCCGAACCGGCCACATTTGGCCATGAATCTTGATTTCCTTTTCCCCCCTGATAATCCGGTCGCCCCGCGTACCGCTCGCTTGAAAACCTGTGAAGAGAATGGTATTTTTTTGATCGCCGATATAGCGTTTTAAATGATGTAAAACCCGCCCGCCCGTTGCCATGCCACTTGCTGATATGATAACAGAAGGCATCTCCTGCTTATCCAGTTCTTTAGATTCCATAACGGTTTTGGTATAGGTTGCCTCATTGCAGATTTGTGCCCATTCATCTGCTGAAAGTCGATGGTCTTTCTGGTGCCGGCTTAATAAATTGGTGGCATTGATCGCCATAGGGCTGTCTAGAAAAACGGGAATATTGGGTATTCGCTCTTCGCGCTTCAGTTGGTGAATATAATAAAGCAGGCTTTGAGTGCGGCCAACCGCAAAGGCGGGAATGACGATTGTTCCGCCCTTGGCCGCGGTGCTTGTAATAATTTCCCCGATCATTTCCATGGGGTCTGTCTGGTCATGCAGCCTGTCACCGTAGGTCGACTCAACCACCAGATAATCCGCATGGTCAATATATTCGGGCCTTACCATAACCGGATCATTGGGCCGCCCCAAATCCCCGGAAAAGACAATGGTTTTTTCGCCGTTATCTATTTGAACGAAGGAGGCGCCCAGAATATGTCCGGATCGCCTGAGTTTGACCCTGAATTTTTCACCGATATTAAAAGATTTGTCAAAAGCCACGGGATGAAAATAGGTCAGCGCATCCCGGGCATCTTTTTGATCATAGAGCGGCCGGGCAGGATTGTGGCGGCTATAGCCATATTTATTGGCCCGCCGGGCATCTTCTTCTTGAAGGTAACCACTGTCGGGCAACAGGATCGCGCAAAGATCTCTTGTCGCGGGACTGCAATAAATTTTGCCGCGAAATCCTTGTTTCACCAATAGTGGAATATAACCGCTGTGATCAATATGGGCGTGGGTTAAGATAATCGCATCCAGACCTGCCGGATCAAGCGGCAGCCTGGCCCAATTGCGCAACCTCAATTGCTTTTGACCCTGAAACAGACCGCAATCAACCAATATTTTTTGCGGGCCTTCTTCCAGTAAATATTTTGACCCGGTTACGGTTTCCGTTGCGCCCAGAAAAGTAATTTTCATGTTTATTCCTTGCGTGAGTTTACTTGCGGTCAAAACTGGTGAATAGTGCTTGCGGAAGCTTATCACAAAGAAAAACTGACAACTTGTCAAGGGGCCTCTAACGAAATATATATAATAGTTTTGATTAGTTTGATTGGGGAGCGCCAAGTTTAATTAAGGAGCGAAAGTGCAATTGCCTGTTGATTTTAAAAAAATCCATAAAATAGAGACCCACCGAGAGGTTCTGTATAAATTCCTGCTTCTCCTTGGCCTGCTCACGTTATATTTCTGTTATTTGAGCTATGAATACGGGTTGTTGACAGGGGGGATTGTTGCGGCGCTGACATGGAGTTTCTTTGTATTATGCACGCCCGTTGCGGATGCCGGATTTCTATTGGATTTTCCCATTCGCCTGATATTTGGTGTCCGTATGCTCTATAGTGAAATTCTGGTCTGGACGATGGCGATCAGTCTGAATGGCTTCGCGCTGATGTATAGTGCGCAGTCTTATGACAAAACTATTCTGACAGCCCTTCTCAAGAAAATAATCATGACTCCATACCCCTATTGGAGCATCATTATCCTGAGCGGCCTTGGGACATTTTTGTCTATATATTTCGGGGATGAGATGCTTGATGTTTTCCGGCATCGGGATCGGGTAAAACACCATAAATTTTCTTTTATTTTTAAAGTGATCGGTTTGATCAGTTTATTTGCCCTGATATTTCTGGCCTATTATTTTCTGCTGGATAGTTTACAAATTGAGCGTATCGTTTTTTCATGAGGCAGGGTAGCTGAAATCACATTTTTCTTCGGGTTGTGTCTCTGCGCAATAGCGCGTGAATGACGGCAGCCAGATATCATCAAATACCGAGGCCGGGCGATGATCATTCTCCTGTATTTTTCGCGACAAATAGCGCTCCCGCGCCGTATCGGGGTCAATGGGCAAAAATATTTTAATATCCAGTGAAGCCATCAGACAGGCCTTGAACAGAAACACCCCTTCGATGAGGGTAACGTCATGGCTTTTTCGCGTAGAGGCGATGGCCTTTATAACGTCGTCATAATGGAGGCTGTTTTCATAATAATGGTCAAGCAATTGCGCCGTCAAAGCGTTATCCTGATGGGCGGTATAAATTAACTTCTGGACATCAAGATTATTATAATCATCAATATGCAGCAACGCGCAGCCTATGCCTTTGCGCGTTAAATCCTCATATAGTTTTTTGGCAAAAGTTGTTTTGCCGGCGCAGTCCAGTCCATTAACGGCGATGACGGTGGGACTGGCCTGCAGGAGGGGCTCTATATCTGAAATAATATTATATATTGGTGATCACTCCACAGCCGTAACCCCGCCCACCATGACAAAGCTTGGGCTAAGAAGCGTGCCGATGTCGGTTAACGGGTTGCCCCTGGCGGCAATAATATCTGCGGCCTTTCCCGCGTCCAGCGTCCCGATGGTGCCGGCAAGGCCCATAAGGTCAGCGGCATTGACCGTGGCGGAAATCAGAACATCCTTTTCGGACATTCCTGCCTTCACCATCAGCAGCAGTTCCCGTCCGTTAACCCCGTGAACGCTGACCCCGCTGTCGGTACCAAAGGCAATTTTAACGCCCGCCTTATAAGCAGAATATAACGCCTTGGCCATCACAGGCCCGACAAGTTTGGCCTTTGCCTCAACCTCCGGTATGAAAAAACCCGGTTTATTTGTGGCAATATCCACAACTGTGGCACCAGCGAGCAAGGTTGGCACCAAATAGGCCCCGGTTTTTTTGAACAATTTAATGCTGCCTTTGTCAAGGAATGACCCATGCTCAATGGAATCAACCCCCGCCCTGAGGGCCGCATCAATGCCGCCCTTTCCGTGGGCATGAGCGGCAACTTTACGGCCCATGGCATGGGCGGCCTGCACGATGGCATTCTGTTCTTCATCGGTGAATTGCTGGCCGGTGCCTGTGGCAATTTTGCTTAATACGCCGCCTGTGGCCACATATTTGATCATATCCGCGCCGTATTTAATCTGGTTTCTGACGGCGCGGCGGCAATCATCAGCGCCGTTACAAATTCCGCTATGGGGCTTGCCAAATACATCAGGGCGAAAACCATTGTGATCGCCGTGACCGCCAAGAGGGGAAATTGTCAAGCCGCCCGCCACAATGCGCGGGCCGAGAATCTGACCTTTTTTGATGCTGTTGCGCAGGGCAAAAACAGCTTCTCGCGGGCCGCCGACATTACGGATTGTGGTAAAGCCGGCATCAAGAATTCTTCGGGCATATACCGAACCTGCCAAGGCATATTCGGACGATGTTCTGGTGACGGCAACTTCCAGGCTGTGGGGTTCTCTTTCCCCGGTGACATGGGTATGGCTGTCAATCATCCCGGCCATGACAAACTGGTCTTTTAAATCAATGACCGTTATATTGACGCCGCCCGCAACATCTGCCAGAACATCTGATGGAGAGATATAACCTTTTCGAATATCAAAAATTTTGCCATTTTTCACCACAATGCTTTGCTGTGATGTTGGCGCATTTCGCGCATCGGCGAGCAAAGTCCCCGCATGAATGATCGACCATGTGTCTTTTTTTTCAGCCAGAGCGGTGAAGGAAAAAGCCCCGAAATTAATGCCTGAGACGATCGCTATTAAGAAGAGTTTCCGTAACATTTTATTTCTCCCGAATGTAAAGATTTCGAATGAAGTCTATCCATGTTATGGGGAATGCACCAGAAAAAATATATAAATAAAAAATATATAAATAATTTTAAAGGCGGCCTTCGTCTACATAGACAATGGCCTTGCCGTAAGCGGTTGAATCATCCACATCGAGCCACAGGCGGCCTTCGATGTCAAATGTGCGGGCCTTGTCCCAGCTGCCAAGAACATTCATTGCGCCGCTGATGCTTTCGTCGCCCTCGCGGGTGCTTTGTTCCAGTGCGTCAAACATGGTATCCGTACAATAAAAGATTCCCGTGTCAAAGGCGTTATAATCTTTAATCACCTTGCCGATATTTTCAATGCGCAAGCGGGTACAATTAACCCGCGTGACATCATCAAGGTCAACCACCGGATTTTCAATATTATAATCAACACAAAGGGTCACCGTGCCATCTTCGTGATTATGCGCCAATAGTGACTTGATAATTTCCGGATCAAACAGATGATCACACATGGTCAGGATAAAGGGGCCATCGATGACATCTTTGGCCTTTAAAACGGAAACGCCGTTGGGGCGTTCCCAATCCTCATTAATAATATGGGTGATGGAAATGTTATCCCGTTCCGCCAGCATATCCAAGAAGGCCCGAAGTTTGGTCCCCCGGTAGCCACTGGTGATAAAAAACTCATCGACGCCCCCCGCCAGAAGATTTTTTATCACCCGTTCAATAATCGGCACGCCATTCAGCTCGATCAGGGGTTTTATTTCCCCTTTTTCGCGCATTCTCGTACCTTGACCGGCAGCGGCAATCAAACATTTCATCGGATAATACCTTTTTGTTGATTATTCGGCGGCGTTAAGGGCGTTAACCCGGCTGGCGATAAATTCTTCTGTCATGTCATAGGCCTGATCATCGGTATATTGTACCGGCGGATGCTTGCAGAAATAGGCGGATGCCCCGTGCAAAATGCCGCCTTCGCCGTTTAGGAGCGCCAATTTGCAGCAGCGGATCATGTCAATGGCCACGCCGGCTGAATTGGGGGAGTCTTCCACGCTCAGGCGCAGCTCTATATTCATGGGAACGCCGCCGAAAAGATCGCCTTCCATGCGCAGGAAGCAAAGTTTATTGTCATTCTGCCAGGGGATATAATCTGATGGGCCGATGTGGATATTATCGTCTGACAGGCGCGTGCCGGCCACGGACTGGACGGCTTCTGTTTTGGATATTTTTTTGGATTCAAGACGATCCTGATTTTTCATATTCAGGAAATCAGTGTTGCCGCCCGTATTTAATTGATAGGTCCGTTCAAGCACAACGCCGCGTTTGGCGAACAGGTCAGTCAAGGTACGGTGCGTGATGGTCGCGCCAAGCTGCGCTTTAATATCATCACCAACAATGGGAAGATTGCGGGCTTTGAATCTTTCAGCCCATTCCGGGTTGGAGGCAATGAAGACAGGCATATTATTAATGAAAGCCACGCCGGCTTCCAAAGCACATTCCGCGTAAAATTTTGCCGCTTCTTCTGATCCCACAGGCATATAATTAGTCAGAATTTCTGCGCCGCTTTCTTTCAATTCGCGAACGACTTCTTCTTTGGTCGCAGAAGGTATGTCGGCCACGAGGAAAGTACGGTCATCATCATAATCGGCCATATGATCAGAGACACCGTCAAGCACATTGCCCATTTTCACAATGGTACCGCTTTTGGGCAGATCACCATGAAAAACAGTCGTGCAATTTGGCTTTTCAAAGATGGCTTCGTTCACATCTTTACCCACTTTACGTTTATCAACATCAAAAGCCGCCACAACTTCGATATCGCTCGGGCGGTAGCCCCCAACTTCCCAATGCATCAAGCCCGGAACCCTTTTGGTATCACCAACACGTTCCGGTGTGTAGAAATAAAGGCCTTGAATGAGGGAACTGGCACAGTTTCCGATGCCGGCGATTGCTATTTTGATTTTTGACATAATTAATAACCTTGTTTTTCTGTTCTTAGGTGGCTTAAACCATACGCATAAAGGCGGGAAACAACAGTTTTCCGCCCAGTAATTTCATATTTATGACACATATATATCATAATAATATAACAGGACAAGCATTTAACAGTTACATGAACCCTTGCCGCCGCCTGCTGAAGAGGCGGTATATTTTTCTATTATGGCCAAAATATGGTTTTTTCTCGCATCATTTTTACCTTGGCCCGCTAAAGTTTTTGCGTTATAGCTTTTGCCCATAACCGATATAAACGGAGAGTTTCGGCATGAAGGCCCCCTTAAATAACCCAATAAAGAAAATCGTAAAACCCGCAATATCAGTGATTTTATCAGTGACCATTGCCCTATTCATTTCGGCTTGCTCTGATAAAGAGCCAGAAAACCAAGCAGAAAACCAAGCTAAGGAACAAGACATGTCATCGATAAATGAAATCCATACCACCGAAAGTGGTCTTAAGTATGAAATCCTGACCGCCGGTACGGGCGCGAGCCCGGCGCCTGACGACAGCGTTACCGTGCATTATGAAGGGACATTAATGGATGGCACCAAATTCGACAGTTCCTATGACCGGGGCGAAACCATAACTTTTCCATTGAACAGGGTGATCAAGGGCTGGACTGAGGGCGTTCAGCTGATGAAAGAGGGCGCGAAATATAAATTCACCATTCCGTCCGAGCTTGCTTATGGCGAGCAGGGCGGGGGATCTATTCCGCCGAATTCTGATCTGATCTTTATCGTGGAGCTTTTTAAAGTTGAAGTTGATGAAGGCAAAGAATTTCTAAAGCAGAATCTGGAAAAAAGCGGCGTTAAAGTCACCGATAGCGGCCTTCAGTATAAAGTTCTTCTGGAAGGCACCGGCAAAAGCCCGGGCGCCACGGACCGGGTGACCGTTCATTATGAAGGCACCTTGATTGACGGCACCAAATTTGATAGTTCTTACGATCGGGGCGAGCCCATAGATTTTGGCTTGAATCAGGTTATTCGCGGCTGGACAGAGGGACTGCAGTTGATGAAAGAAGGCGCGAAATATAAATTATTCATTCCGTCTGATCTGGCTTACGGCCCCCAGGGATCCCCGGGCGCCATCCCCCCCAATGCAGCCCTTATTTTCACCGTAGAGCTTATTAGGGTTAATTAAATCATGCGCCCCTTACTTGTTAAATGGTGGTATTGTCTGTTATAGAAATTCAGGTGGGTGAATCTCACCATTGCCATAAAAGGGCGGAATAAAATCAGGCCATAGGGCGGCGTAATTGTTTGCGGACGATCACGTGTCCTTCATGGTCTACGGCATGAACCTGGAAAACGTTCTTTGCGAGATCAAGTCCGATTGTGGTAATATTCATGGTGGATGGTCCTCCTTTAATGAAGTTAGCAACAACTCTCATTATGGCACACTTGATGCCGATAGAGCACCCTGCGTT
>JALSHF010000061.1 GCA_026982375.1 Emcibacter sp.
TAACGCAAAATATAGCACAAAATGGCACCTGTTATCACGCTAGTCAATATTTTTAAATTTCAATATGGCCTTTATAAGGTGAACGAGACCCAATGTTTAATTTTTTTAATAAAAATAGTAAAATAAAAGATATTGCCCATGGTTTGTTCACTAAAATAGTGTCGCAAGCCCGTCAACCCGAATTTTATGAGGCCTGGCAGGTTCCTGATACTTTGGACGGACGATTTGATTTAATTATTCTTCATGTCAGTCTGGTTGCGGATCGTTTTGAGGCGCAGTTGCAAGATAAAAATACAGCACATAATAAAAATATGGCGATGTTAATTCGTTATTTGCAAGAAGTTCTTTTTGATAATATGGACATGTCATTACGGGAATTGGGCGTCGGCGATATGAGTGTTGGAAAAAAGGTTAAAATTATGGCGGAGGCCTATTATGGCCGAAAAAAAGCCTATCAGCAAATCATCCGATCTAGTGATATGGCACCAGATTTTAAAAATACCTTTAAAGAAGCCCTGTCGCGAAATATATACAGAGACCAGAAGCCGGATGATGGGGTGCTTGATGATTTTGTTTCTTACGTTAATCGCCAAATTGAATGCCTTGAAAGCCAGTCATACGAAGATTTTATGTCTGGGAATATAGTTTTTACAGAGGTAAAACAGACAAATGCCAGATGATAAAAACCCGGATGATAAAAATATAGATAATTCTGAGTCAGCAAGTTTACATGAATTTTCCCCATATGAGTTTTCCAGGCCAATAGATGTTACTACGGTCGGAAAAAATGGGCGGCAGTTTAATTTTCAAGCGACAGAGGCCGAAAAAACTGCTTTGGCACTTCGGTTTGATATTTTAGAAATTATACGACTTAACGCAAATGCTGATATCACGCCGGCCAAAAAGGGCCAATATAAGCTTATGGTCTCTTATAATGTTAAATTGAACCAGGCTTGCAGCATATCTCTTGAGACAGTCACGGATGATGTATCGGGAAATTTTACGGTAATTTTACAACATCCCCCGCGCGAGCCTAATAAACAATCGCAAAAAGAAGAGGGGGAAATCGACTTTGACTATGAAGAAAGTGACATTGAGTATATCAACTCGAATTTGGTCGATGTGGGCGAATTAATTGCCCAGTATATTTCTCTGGAGATCAACCCTTATCCACGCAAGTCAGGGGCGACTGGTGAAGAGCTTGGGCAAAAAATTATTCAGGAAGAAGACGCAAACTTAAGTCAGGAAAAGAAAAGCCCGTTTGCTGTTTTAAAAAGTTTAAAACATAAGGCTTGAAGATAATGTATTAATCAGTATTGTCATGAATCTAGGGCTGTGCGGCTAAAGTCATTCATGGATAAATGATCAATTGACGATAGTATGTGATGGTTTTGTAATAATAAAACAGGTTGTTGGCCATGAGCCAAAATCAGATTGATGGGTTGCCTTGACGCGCGAATGTATAATTTCTTTGGATGCCATGGGCGGTGACGCGGCCCCTCAAATTGTCATTGAGGGGGCAAGTATTGCCCGTGAAAGACTGCCCGACGTCCGTTTTCTGATATATGGTGATGAGACGAGAATAGCGCCATTAGTGACGAAATACCCCTTTCTGAAAAACAATTGCGAAATTCACCATACAGATAAATTCGTATCAGCAGATGAAAAGCCGGGTCAAGCGCTGCGGCGCGGACGCGAATCCAGTATGGGGCTGGCCATTCAGGCAGTGAAGGATGGCAAAGCCATCGCAGCCGTTTCCGCCGGAAATACAGGGGCCTTAATGGCCATGTCAAAATTTATGCTGCGAACCATGCCGGGCATTGACAGGCCCGCTCTGGCCTCATTGCTGCCCACATCATGCGGGGAGAGCGTAATGCTTGATCTTGGGGCGAATGTTGAATGTAACGAAGATAATCTGGTTCAGTTTGCCATTATGGGCGCCGCATTTGCCCGGACAGTTCTGGGATTGTCGACCCCTTCCGTGGCTCTTTTGAATGTTGGCGTTGAAGAATTAAAAGGCAATGAAACGATTAAAATTGCAGACCGTATGTTGCGGGATGCTAATCTGCCCATGAATTATGTTGGCTTTACCGAGGGGCATGGCCTTGCTAACGGCGAAGTTGACGTGGTTGTTACGGACGGCTTCACGGGCAATGTAGCCTTGAAAACAGCAGAGGGTACAGCGCGAATGATTGCGGGAATGATGAAGGCCGCCCTGTCAGATTCGTGGATGTCCAAAGTGGGGTATTTATTTGCAAAGCCGGCCTTGATGGGACTTAAAAACCACCTTGATCCCAATAATCATAATGGTGCCGTATTTATGGGACTTAATGGTTTGGTTATTAAAAGCCACGGCGGCGCATCGGCTTCTGGTTTTGCCAGCGCCATTGGCGTGGCCGCTGATATGGCCGCAAATGATCTGGCGGGAAAAATAAATAAAGATCTGAAGCTGTTTGAGACGCATGATATTGAAGAAGTTGAGGTAAAGACTATATGACAGCTTTTCGTTCTATTGTTTCCGGCTGCGGGTCATATCTTCCTGAAAAAATCGTTACCAATAAACAGATGGAAGATATTGTCGATACTACTGATGAATGGATTATCGAACGAACCGGAATAAAACAACGCCATATCGCCGCTGATGGCGAATTGACCTCTGACCTTGCGGTTAAGGCGGCACAAAGGGCATTAAGCGATGCGGGCCTTTCGGCAAATGATATTGACTTGATCGTTTTGGCAACCTCGACGCCGGACCAGACATTTCCTTCGACTGCAACGCGGGTACAGGCGGCCCTTGGTATGACCAGGGGGGCGGCTTTTGATGTGCAGGCGGTCTGTTCGGGCTTTATCTATGCCTTGGCAACGGCGGATAATTTTGTACGTGCTGGTCAGGCGCAGCATGTTCTCGTGATTGGGGCAGAGACATTTTCCCGCATCCTTGACTGGAAAGACCGAACCACATGCGTATTATTTGGTGACGGGGCGGGGGCTGTGGTGCTGTCTGCGGGGCCGAGCACAGGCACCAACAAAGATCAGGGTATTTTATCCTCTCACCTTCATTCTGATGGCCGGTATAATGAACTTCTTTATGTGGACGGCGGGGTGTCTTCAACCCAGTCAACCGGTTTTTTACGTATGAAGGGTAAAGAAGTCTTTCGTCATGCAGTTGTTAATTTGGCAAGCGTCGTAAAAGAAGCCTTGGATTTTAACGGCCTGACATCTGACGATGTAGCTATGGTCATTCCGCATCAAGCCAACAAACGTATCTTGGATGCGACAATCCGAAAACTTAAAATTTCTCCATCAAAAGTTGCCATAACCGTGGAAAAACATGCGAACACTTCGGCGGCGTCAATTCCGCTGGCTTTGGTCGAGATGGTAAAGGAAAACCGAATCGCTCGGGGTGATATTGTTGTACTCGAAGCCATGGGCGGGGGCTTTACGTGGGGTTCATGCCTGATCAGATGGTAAAAATAAACGCTTTTTAAACGAAAATAACCTAAATTACATAAAAAACACGTTACCTAGTCTCTGAGGAATGCAAGGCATCCCTTTGATATTGACGGGTAATTCTGCGTGAAGTAAACTGTATATCTATTAAAGGATATTTGAAATGAGTGGAAAAACAGTAACAAGGGCCGATTTAAGTGAGGCTGTTTATCAAGAAGTCGGGCTGTCCAGAAATGAATCTGCTGAGTTGGTGGAATCTGTTCTTGATGAAATTTCACAAAATCTCGTTAATGGCGAGAATGTGAAAATCTCTTCTTTTGGCAGCTTTATCGTACGATCAAAGGATGGCCGAATTGGCAGAAACCCCAAAACAGGGGAAGAGGTTCCCATCGAGCCCAGAAGAGTTTTGGTCTTTCGGCCATCACAAGTGCTTAAAACGCGTGTTAGTAGCCGTCGTTAAAGTAACGCTATCAGCATTCGAGGCATTTAGAAGGGGGATGCGTGGCTCTGTTCAAGTTTTTTCGTGAATATGGAAAGTCAATAAAATGACATCCAATGCAAATAAATCACCAAATGCTTTTCGTACCATAAGCGAAGTTGCGGACACAATGGGCGTGCCGCAGCATGTGTTACGATTCTGGGAAAGTAAATTCAGTCAAATCAGCCCCATGAAAAGAGGGGGAGGAAGACGCTACTACAGGCCCGAAGATGTTGAAATTATCAAGGTAATCCGTAAATTGCTCCATGATGATGGCTATACAATCAAAGGCGCTCAAAAATTACTCAAAGAGCAAGGCATTAAAAATATTCTTGAGACTATTGAGGCTTCATCCAAAGATGAAGTTTTAAAAGTTGCCCCAAAAACAGAAAATACATATGAGTCCCAAATTCTACATATAACCCAGAAAAGCGCCCAAGCGAATATTCAGGCTAATGTTGAAGAAACCGACATGGTGACCGCCTTAAAAAAGCTGAGAACCCGGTTGAACAATATTCATCAAAATTTGAGGGTGGATTAAAATAGATTTGTTAACAGAGCCGGAAAGTTTCATTCAGCTATAAGCTCATCGGAGACTTTTCTGCTCCGCGCGGCCCTTTGGTTCCATACTCAAAAAGTCAATATGGAGCCGATTGCCAAAGAATAGTAGAGTGCAAACAGCTGACAAAATCGGCACAGGGAACCCTTAAATCTCCAGCTCGCACCATATGGGTGTGTGGTCGGAGGCACGTTCTTTGCCGCGCGGCACCCTG
>JALSHF010000062.1 GCA_026982375.1 Emcibacter sp.
CTTTGTTTTCTCCGGTTTTTTGAGCGAAACCACCTCGCGGCCCAATTGATAAAGCGCCTTGTATAAGTCTGGATTTGTCACCCCGTCCAATCGGGATTTCAAATCTTTCTCCTGAGAATCAGTTAAGATGGGCGGCAGTTTTTTAATTTTCCGCGTACGGGGCGGCACAGGGCCATGACGATAAATCATCCGCGCCACAGCCTGATAGCCATAATAAGAATTGATCCGTTCAATGATCATCGGTTCAAAATGCTGTAATTCCGGTGCCATACTGCCTTGAACCCTGATGTATAGGCTGCCGCCGCGCGTCTCGTCCCGCGAAAAGGTCAATCGTTCCGGCAGGCTGCAATCTGCCAGTGCCGGGCCGACAATATCCGGCCAACGGGAGACGATCTCTCGCTGGGAAAAGCCATAACGGCGAAAGGCCTTGTTGCTGATCCGGCGGGCCGCATCGGCAACGGGTTTCATTTTATAGGTGCCTTTGTTTAGCATGCGTTCAATATACCTGTTTCAAATAAAATATACAGCAAGTATGACAAAAATATGGTGCGGCCCCCGAAAAGCACTTCCGAAAATCACGCCCTTGGATTCATGGGGAAAATCATGTATGGTCGCGTCTTTTTATAACATCACAGGCTTATGGATACGCGACCCCCTTCACATATTCAGCACCCACAAGACACGGGCGAACTAAGCGATGCATTGCTGGGTTGGTATGACGTGAATGCACGAAAATTGCCTTGGCGGATAGCGCCCGGAAGTGATCAAGGGCCCGATCCCTATCACATCTGGCTCAGTGAGATTATGTTGCAGCAGACGACGGTTGTAACTGTTATCCCCTATTTTGAAAAATTTCTTGCCAAATGGCCCACACTTGATGACCTGGCCCATGAAGAACTGGATCAGATTTTGGCCGCATGGGCGGGGCTTGGCTATTATGCCCGTGCGCGCAATCTGCATAAATGCGCCCGATATATTATCGATGAAATGCAGGGCATCTTTCCAAATAATGAACAAGATTTACTGCAATTGCCCGGTGTTGGCCCCTATACGGCGGCGGCAATTGCGGCCATTGCCTTTGGCGCGCAGGCCACCGTCATGGACGGCAATATTGAACGGGTTATGGCCCGCATGTTCAATGTGACCACCCCCCTGCCGGGTGCCAAGCCAGAGTTAAAACAATTGGCCGAACGCCTGACACCGGCCCGGCGCGCCGGCGATTATGCGCAGGCGGTCATGGATCTGGGCGCGGATATTTGCGGCCCCAGAATTTTAAAATGCGCGGGCCGCTGCCCGTGGGAAGAAAATTGCGCCGCAAATGCACTCGGCATTGCCGACCAACTGCCCGCCCGAAAAGCCAAAAAAGTAAAAGCGACACGGCGGGGCTATGCTTTCTGGGCGGAATATAACGGCCATCTCTGGCTCTGCCGGCGGCCCGAAAATGGTTTGCTCGGCGGCATGATGGAAGTGCCCTCCTCTGACTGGCTGGATACGCCGGACTGGGGCGCGGTGCCCATGCCGCAAATCCCGATCATCGCCAACTGGAAAGAAACGCCCGGCATGGTGCGTCACAGCTTCACCCATTTTCATCTGGAAATAAAAGTCATCCGGCTCGAGCTATTGGAAATGATTGACCTTCAGGAAGGCGACTGGTTCCCCTTCAGCCAGATAGACGACCTCGCCCTGCCGACCATCATGCTGAAAATCATCGACCATCTCAAAGAACCGGTTCTTGATTTGTAGGGAAGATTTGCCGAATTGCTATATGTTTAATTTAACAATCGTCCGTCTTGTCAATATAGGTCAATTTACCAAAAGATGACTTGCCCACGAGCCTGCGGCCAACCATACCCCCCAGCATTAGAATTACAGATCCAATTGTTGTAAAAATCAAACAAAATAATAAAGCCCCCAATACAGCCTTGAAACCATGAAGGCTTTCATCATTCCAAGACAAAACATCAAAGCCTATAGCACCAAATATTCCCATAATACCGAATATAATGCCCCAAAATGATATATTACTAATCAATCCTATTTTGAAAATTGTTCCCGACGGCAATTGATGAATTGTTAATTCACTTAATGTTTTTTTACTCATATAAATACTCCCCTATCCGCCTGCAAGTATATCTAAAGATACTCATGGATTCAAGCCATAGCTGTCACCCTGAATTTAGTTCAGGGTTCATGCTTGAAACATTTTTAGTAACGGACAAATGGATTCCGGATCTCGTCCGGAATGACAGGAGTTTTACATCCCCTAATAGCGGGCAGCAATTTTATCATAGTCTTCGAGGTTGGCAAGGGGGCCGACGGCGGCGAGGGAGAGTTTGTTTTGGTCAAGCATCCTGTCCATATAGCGCATGACGGCCACATCATCGACCTGATTGATGTGTGCCATAATCTCGGTATGAGGGACAGGCCGTCCGAAAATCATCATCTGCCGGCCCAATTGTTCCATGCGACTGGTGGTGCTTTCCAGTGACATCATCATGCCGGCCCGCATTTGCGCGCGGGCGCGCATAATCTCATCCATTGAAACAGACTGGGATAATTTATGCATTTCTTCGGCGACCACAGGGATTAATTCTTTGACCTGATCCGGGCCGGTGCCGGCATGAATGGCAAAACTGCCGCCGTCCACATAGGATTGCATGAAATTATAGATGGAATAGACCAGGCCCCGTTTCTCGCGCAGCTCTTGAAAAAGCCGCGAAGACATGCCGCCGCCCAAAATCATCGACATGATCTGCGCCGCATAGAAATCAGGGTCTTTAAAGGGCACGCCTTCAAATCCAATGAGCAGGTTAACCTGTTCCAAATCACGTTCATCCAGCAGGGCCCCGCCGTGATAGGTGGCTTTTTCACGCGCCATATCCCGCGCCGGGCCAAGATTCTGGAATGATGCGCCGACCTGGGCAATAAAATCATCTTTGTTAAAATTACCGGAAGCGACCACAACCATTTGCTGCGCCTTATAATGATCGGACATATATCCGGCCAGCTCATCCCGGCTAAAGCCATTGACCAGATCTATCGTGCCCAGAATTGGCCGGCCAACAGATTGATCGGGAAAGGCGGCTTCCTGAAAATAATCAAAAACAATATCATCGGGCGTATCATTGGCTTGGCCAATTTCCTGAAAGATCACGCCGCGCTCACGTTCCAGCTCTTGTGAATCAAAAATGGAATTCTGCAATATATCCGCCAGAACATTTACCCCAAGCGGCAAATCCTCTTTCAGCAGCCGGGCATAATAGGTGGTATGCTCGCGGGAGGTATAGGCATTGAGGTAGCCGCCCACATCCTCGATCGCTTCGGCTATATCACGGGCGGATCTGGTTTTTGTCCCTTTAAAAGCCATATGTTCCAGCATATGAGACAAGCCATTCTGATGGGGCTGCTCGTGGCGGCTGCCCACATCAGTCCAGACGCCGACCGTCGCGGTTTCCACATGGGGCATAATATCGGTCACAATCCGCAGACCATTATCAAGTATGGTGACTTCCGCCGTCATAAATTTTTCCGAATATAAGATTTCAAGGCATCAAGATCATGGTCAAGATGATCATATTTTTCCGGCCGGTCAAATAAATCGGCCATATGGGCGGGCAGTTGCGGATGTTGTCCGGTCAGTTTTTCCACAGCCTCGGGGAATTTGGCCGGATGGGCCGTGCTTAACGTCACCATGGGGGTTGCTTTATCAGTATTTTTCATTGATGCCGCCTTGACGCCAACGGCCGTATGGGGGTCAACCGTCATGGCAGACTGATGAAAGACCGCCTTGATGGTGGCTTCGGTTTCTGCTTCGCTGACCTGCTGGGCATCAAAAATATTCTGCGCTTTCGCCAATGCGGCCGGGCTCAATGTAAAGCTGCCCGACTGGCCAAGCCCCTTCATCAAACGGCGAACTTCATCGCCTTTGCCGTCATAGAGATTATAAAGCAGGCGTTCAAAATTGCTGGACACCTGAATATCCATGCTCGGGCTGATGGTTGGGCTTACGGTGCCAACAGTATAATCGCCCGTCGTCAGGGCGCGGGTCAATATATCATTACGGTTTGTCGCCACGATCAATTGCTTGATTGGCAGGCCCATCTGCTGCGCCACATAGCCCGCATAAATATCACCAAAATTTCCCGTGGGCACGGAATAGGATATCTCACGATCCGGCGCACCAAGGGCGACGGCAGAGGTGAAATAATAGACAATCTGCGCCATAACACGGGCCCAGTTGATACTATTGACCGCCGATAAAGTAATCTCGTCCCGAAAATCAAGGTCATTAAACAAGGCCTTGACCATGGCCTGACAATCGTCAAAATTTCCATCAATCGCCAGATTATAGACATTGGGCGACATAACAGTGGTCATCTGTCTGCGCTGTACGTCCGATACCCGGCCTTTGGGGTGAAGCATGAAAATTTCAGCGCAGGCCCGATCCCGGATACATTCAATAGCCGCAGACCCCGTATCGCCGGAGGTGGCGCCCACAATGGTTACCTTGCGGCCTTGTCTGGTTAAAACATGATCAAATAAATGACCCAGAAGCTGCAAGGCCACATCCTTAAAAGCCAATGTCGGC
>JALSHF010000063.1 GCA_026982375.1 Emcibacter sp.
TAGAGAAACATAAGTTCTAATAAATTATTTACCAATGGCCATGGTATTGCTGTTGTTCAGCTTTATTGTTCTTCAATGTCTTTTCTTTCGATTTCCTCGACGGTAACCGTTGTTTTTACATTTTTACTGTTATATTTTAAAAAATCATTGAGGAAGTGGGCCGTGCTGGCGTGTAGATGAAGATTGTGGATGGATGAATCCCATGTTAGGTTGGCATGGGTTATACCACTTGCCCCTCCTGACATGACCATGGCCACAGGATTTCTACTGATATGACTCCCTGGCGTAGCAACGCGAATATTAATGACATCGGTGATATGCCAGTCATAGGACGTTGTCTTTATCCTGTGGCTGGTATCCAGACGCATCGTTAACTGGTAATTCGTGTATTTCCTTAAATGCCGTCTCAGATCTGTTTCAAAATCCGGAAAAAATTCCTGATTCCACTGGTACATTTTAGACACCAGCGCCGTTTTGCCCCGGAAACGTAAGCCGCGCAGTGAATTTATGAATTCTTCTGCATTGGTTTCCAGTAAATTATAGACATTTTTACCCGTAAACGCCTTAACAGTAATATTTGGTCCCCCAATAGTGCCATGATACATGCCATATAACACAAGCGGGTCTGACCATATTTTTTGAATGATATTATATTGGATGTCATTCAACGATAGCTGAATGCCGTTTACATTTAACAGCTTCTCGTCCCACATTGATGGCGTATTGCGGCGCCCCTTGCGCAGGTTGTGCAATTTTTTAATGGGGTAACGATGGGCAATCTGATCATATAAAGTTATATTATACAGGTTTAGCCAATAGGCTAATTGCTCCGTTCTGTTAAGATATTTTAGAGGCGTAATTCGCGGGATATGCTCCATGGCAATTCTTAGGGCCCGGATATATTCGAGATCTTCCTTTTTCATTAGATGAAAAAGGATTCGGCTGGCTTCAAATCGGCTTGGGTTTTGATTGCTAAAATTAATTCTTGTGCCGGTGGGCGTTTTTATTTGTTTGGCATAGCTTCTGGAAGACATTCTTGCTCTTACAACTGTTGCTTTTAAGAAACTGGTCCAATTGCCATAATTTATAGCAACTTTTGAATTTATGTCATATTCATTGAATGTCTGATAATCGATCTGTTCATTATTACCTGAATATGCCAGGCTTAAAGAGGTCAAGCAGACGAGGCTCATAGCCGCTGAGATAATAGTTTTGATGGCAACCCGTATAAAAAATGACATTTACAACTCTTAATTTATGATTGAACCGCAGACTCCTGAACGATGTCAAGCCACCAGAAAACAACCTGTCATTCCCAATGACCAGACCCAGTGACCAGAAAAGTCATTCCACACAGGCGGCGAAAAATAATTGGCGGCTTGAATATGGCAGCCTACCAGAAAAAAAACGCGCGCGAATATTATTTACTTTTTTCTTCTTTGGATGACGTTTTATCTTTTATTTTTTGCAAATCCTGTTTGTCTATTTCTTCAACGGTCACATTGGTAGATATAAACTTTCTATTACGTTCAACAAACTCTTTTAAGAAAACAGCCGCCTCAAAAGGCATGCTGTTTCGTATCACGGAAGTATCCAGAGCTTTTGCCGTATGTGTTGATAGTTGTGGTGAATAACTACTATTGGTATTGGTTTCAAAATCAGTCGAGCTCATGCCTTCAATGACGGCATTTTCACCGCCGAATGACAACATCATGCTTACCGGGTTTGTGCTGCCTGCTCCGCCGGCTCTTGCGCGGCCCCCATTCAGGACATCAGCGATATGCCAATCATAGAATTTTACTTTGATTCTTCGGCTACTGTCCAGCCTTGTGACCAAGCGTAAATTTGCATATTTTCGCAGGTGGCGGCGCAGGTCATGGTCAAAATTCGGGAAGAGCGCCCGGTTCCAGTCATATATCTTTGAGACATGGGCATCTTTGCCCTTAAAGCGTATTCCCCTGAGAGAATTGACAAATTCTTCTGCATTATCAGCCAGCTGTTCATAGACAAGCTTGCCCGTATAGGCTTTGCGCCGTAAATTTGGCCCGCCAATAGTCCCTTGATAAAGGCCATAGATAACCAGCGGATCCCGCCATGTTTTCTGAATGATATTATATTGGATGTCATTCAACGATAAAGCCATGCCATTTACCGTCACAATTTTTTCAGCCCATAGAGAGGGGTTTTTACGGCTTCCCTGATGCAGTTTTTTTAATTTACGGATGGGGTAACGTTTGGCGAGCTGTTCATAAACAGTAATATTATAAAGATTAAGCCAGTAGGCCAGCTGTTCATCACGGTTTAAATTTTCTAATGGCACTGTTTGTGGCAAGGCTTCAATAGCCTGGCGCAGTAGCTGAACATATTCCATTTCCTCGTCTTGGATAAAATGATAAAAAGTCCGGCTGGCTTCCAAACGCGTGGGGTTTTTATTGGAAAGATTTATTCTGCTACCAATGGAGCTGCTGGATTTTTGAGAATAAATTCGGGAAGACAGTCGTGGTCTGGTTACGGTTGCCTGTAATAACAGTGTCAGAGTCTCATAATTTATGACAATTTTTGAACTTGGATCATGGGGGATTATTTTTGTAATATTATTCACTGGCTGCTCTTGGGCATGGCCAGACTGAAGGGGGGCAAGGATGGCGAAAGCTGTTAAAATTAAAAAATGCTTTAAAGACTCTTTTCCTGAATATTGGGTCATAATATTTCCTTGATTTTCATTGGAATACATACATTCTATCCGGTTTTACAAGATTGGCAATATATTTTACTTATGGGGAAGGCATAAAAAAAGGAGCCACTATTAAGTAGCTCCTTTTAATAAGGTTGAAGGTTTGCGGATATTATTCGCTTTTTTCTTCTTCAGTTTCTTCGGCAACAGCTTCTTCAGTAACGGCTTCTTCAGCTGTTTCTTCTTCGCTGTCAGCAGTTAGTGCGCCTTCTGCATCTTCTTCGTTTTCGAAATAATCTTCGACGGAAACATCAAGCTCTTCTTCAGCTGTTTTGGCATCAAGGCCTTTTGTTTGCATCTCTGCTTCAGCCAATGATCGTGCGACATTGATGCTGATATTGGCCATAACTTCGGCATGAAGTTTAATCTGGATGGTATAGATGCCCAAATATTTAACGGCATGATCCAGAACAACTTGGCTACGCTCAATCTTTAGATCTTGCTCATTAAGTGATGCCGCGATGTCACGCGCTGATACGGAGCCATAAAGATTGCCAGATTCGCCGGCTTGACGAATAAGGATAGCGGATATGCCGTCTAATTTGGCCGCAACCGTTTCGGCTTCTGACTTAGCTTCGAGGTTCCTGGCTTCGATGCCAGCCCGCTGAGTTTCAAAATAGGCCTTGTTGGTTTTGGTAGACCGAAGAGCTTTCTTCTGAGGTAGAAGAAAATTCCGTGCATAACCGTCTTTTACGGATACAATATCACCAATTTGTCCAAGTTTGCGCACACGTTCAAGAAGTATGATTTCCATGTTTCATTCTCCCTATTGAACGATATATGGCATAAGTGCCAAGTTGCGGGCGCGCTTGATTGCCTTGGCCAATTGGCGTTGCTTCTTGGTTGAAACAGCGGTGATACGGCTCGGGACAATTTTTCCACGCTCGGAAATAAATTTGGTGAGAAGGCGGACGTCTTTATAGTCGATTGTCTGGGCATTGGCACCAGAGAAAGGACATGTTTTGCGGCGTCTGAAAAAAGGACGGCGCGCGCTATCGCCATCAGATCGTTGTTCAGCCATTTGAGATTCTCCTTATTCTGTTGCAGGTTTTGTTGTGGCTTGAGGTTTCGCTTCGGCATTTTTATTTTCAAAGCGCGGGGGACGGCTGCCGCGATTTTCAAAACGTGAAGGGCGTGTGTCACGATCTCTTGCACGCAATACAACGGAATCACCCTCTTCGAATTCTTCAACCCGAATTGTCATAAAACGAACGACATCTTCATGCAGGCGTTCATTCCGCTCCAGCTCAGAAATTACCTCTGTGGTGCCTTCAACATTCATTAAGACATAGTGGCCTTTTTTGTATTTTTTGATCCGATACGCAAGGGTACGAATGCCCCATTGTTCGGTTTTTGCTATTTTGCCGCCATTATCTTCAACGATTTTAGTCAAATCTGCTGTAATCGCTTCAACCTGTTGGGGTTGGATATCCTGGCGTGCGATAAATATATGTTCGTATAAAGCCATTTACGGCTGCTCCTTTTCTTTAAATTTCATTTAACGGTCTTCTGATCGGGGTGATTACGAATATCAAATCGTCACATTACAATATTAACCGACATAACAAACCGAGGCATCCTTATTAAGAACACCCTGAAGCGGCGCAATATACAGGATGAACAAGCAAAAACAAGGGATATATGGGCTTTTGGATGTTTTTTTGTCAGGCAATTGTAAAGCGGTTGCCATAGCGCGCATTAAATGACGCAAAATATACTGAAAAACATAAGTTTTCTTGACAGATTTTCGCCAATTGCTATGACATTACTCTGTAAATATAAACCCATAAGGAATTTCCGATTATGACGCGATCTTTTGTTTTTCCCGGTCAAGGCAGCCAGTCCGTTGGCATGGGCAAGGAGCTTGCACAGAATATGCCCGTTGCGGCGCAGGTTTTTGAAGAAGTGAATGACGCCCTCAGTCAGAATCTCTCTGGGCTGATGTTTGAGGGGCCGTCGGATGACCTTACATTAACGCAAAATGCCCAGCCGGCGTTAATGGCTGTGAGCGTTGCTGTCATGCGCGTTCTGGAAAAAGATTTTGATGTGAAATTAAGCGAGGTTTCGGCATATGTTGCGGGCCATTCGCTTGGGGAATATTCTGCGCTTACGGTCTCGGGGGCTTTAAAACTTGAGGACACGTCGCGGCTGTTAAAATTACGCGGCGAGGCTATGCAACGTGCGGTTCCCGTAGGGGTTGGTGCCATGGCGGCCATTCTCGGGCTTGATTTTGATGTGGTTCAGCAAGTCGCGGAAGAGGCGGCAGCACAAGAAGAAGTCTGTACGGCGGCAAATGATAATGCAGATGGTCAGGTGGTTATAAGCGGTCATAAGGCCGCCGTGGAACGGGCCATTGAGATGGCGAAGGAAAAAGGCGCAAAAAGAGGAATTCTCCTGCCGGTCAGTGCGCCGTTCCATTGTGCGCTTATGCAGCCGGCGGCGGATGAAATGGCGAATGCCCTGGCGGATACAAATATTTCCAGGCCCATTATCCCAATTCTGACCAATGTCACGGCCGCGCCGCAGAGTGATCCGGAGGATATCAGAAAACACCTCGTAGAACAGGTGACGGGCCGGGTACGCTGGCGCGAAACCATATTAAAAATGAATGAGCTTGGCGTGGATAATGTTGTTGAGGCTGGAACAGGTAAAGTGCTGACCGGGATGGTGCGGCGTATTTGCCGTGAGATGACGGCAACGTCACTTCAATCTCCCGCTGACATTGAGGCTTTTGCCGCCAGTTTAAAATAAATATTTTTTTGGAGATTTGATTATGTTTGATTTAGCAGGTAAATGCGCCCTGGTGACGGGAGCCTCCGGAGGGCTTGGAAAAGCAATAGCAACTGCACTTCATAATGCCGGCGCAAAAGTTGCCCTTTCAGGAACGCGGACCGGGCCATTGGAGGCGCTGGCCGCAGAACTCGGCGCGGGGGCTTTTGTGGTGCCGGCCAATCTGTCTGATCCACAGTCTGTAGCGGCCTTGCCAAAAGCGGCAGAGGAGGCCATGGGGCAGGTGGATATCCTGATTAACAACGCGGGAATTACCCGCGACAACATCGCCATGCGCATGAAAGACGAAGAATGGGATGATGTGATGCAGGTCAATTTAAAGGCAGCCTTTAAACTATCACAAGGCTTGATGCGCGGAATGATGAAACGCAGATATGGCCGGATTGTCAATATTACCTCTATTGTCGGTGTGACCGGAAATGCGGGACAGGTCAATTATGCGGCGTCCAAGGCCGGTATGATTGGCATGACAAAGAGCCTGGCGCAGGAACTGGCGTCGCGTAATATTACAGTGAATGCTATTGCCCCGGGCTTTATCGAAAGCCCTATGACTGACGTCTTAAGCGATGATCAAAAGAATAATTTGCTTATGAATGTACCAATGAAACGGCTTGGTTTCGGGCATGACATCGCCGCAGGGGCCGTTTATCTGGCCAGTGATGAGGCCGCCTATGTGACGGGACAAACCCTGCATATTAACGGCGGGATGGCGATGATTTAAGGCTCATTCCAACATTGGCTTACTTTTATTCTTGGCAATAACAGGATTAATGTGCTAGGAAGCCACCGGAGAATAGGCGGCTCAAAAAAAGTCAATTCTTGAAAAGATTATTAATTCAGTCTTTTTATTTCTTTTGCTTGTAAAAGTAGAATAGAATATTAAATACTGTTTCTGTGAATTTCGAAATCCGGGCATCTCTATTGCCCCATTAGAATAGGAATAAAAATATGAGTGACGTAGCTGAACGCGTGAAAAAGATCGTCGTTGAACATTTGGGCGTTGAAGAAGACAAAGTTACCGATAGTTCAAGCTTTATAGATGATCTGGGTGCGGATAGTCTTGATACTGTCGAACTCGTAATGGCCTTTGAAGAAGAATTTGGTTGTGAAATCCCTGATGACGCCGCTGAAAAAATTCTTACAGTGAAGGATGCTATCGACTTTATCGGTACGAATGCATAAAGCATCACCAGATAGCTTATTGACAAAATAATTTTGACCGCGAGTATGTGTGTATTTTTTTTCGTAAAAATACTCTGCTCGCGGTCTTGTTAATTTGGGCATATTCTGCTTTAAATATAATTTAAATCATTGCAATAAAACAGAAGGTAGAACGATGAGACGTGTAGTTGTTACTGGAATGGGTCTTGTTACCCCGCTTGCATCAGGATTGGAAGAAACATGGAAACGCCTGATCGCCGGAGAATCAGGCGCGGGGCCAATCACAAGATTTGATGCCGAAGGGCTTTCCGCGCAAATTGCCTGTGAAGTTCCTCTGGGGGATGGCAGCAATGGGACATTCAATGCGGATGACTGGATGAGCGCGAAAGAGCGCCGCCGCATTGATGATTTTATTCTATATGGTATTGCGGCGTCTGAAATGGCTTTGGCGGATGCCGGCTGGAAACCGACAACCGATGAAGAACAATGGCGAACGGGCATTTTGACCGGATCGGGTATCGGCGGGCTGCCGGGTATTCAGGACGAATCTATCAATATGCATGAGCGTGGCGTGCGCCGGGTCAGCCCCTTTTTCATTCCGCGTTGTCTGATTAACCTGATCTCTGGAAATGTGTCTATCCGTAATGGTCTTAAAGGGCCAAATCATGCGATTGTCACGGCTTGTGCCACGGGCACCCATGCTATTGGAGATGCGGCGCGAATGATTGCGCTGGATGATGCCGATGTGATGGTTGCGGGCGGCGGGGAGGCGGCAATTTGCCAGGTTGGCGTTGCGGGTTTTGCCCAGGCCAAAGCCTTGAGTACACGCTTTAATGATACGCCGGAGAAAGCATCGCGGCCCTATGACCGGGACCGGGACGGCTTTGTGATTGGTGAGGGCGCAGGGATGCTGATTCTGGAAGAATATGAACATGCCAAAAAACGCGGCGCGAAAATATATGCGGAAGTCGTGGGCTACGGCATGTCCGGTGATGCCTATCATGTGACGGCCCCGTCGCCAGATGGCAGCGGCGCTTACCGCGCCATGCAGGCTGCCTTTAAACGTTCCGGCTTGACGCCTGAGGATATTGGCTATGTGAATGCCCATGGAACCTCAACGCCGCTTGGTGATGAAATTGAATTTGGGGCGGTCAAAAGATTATTTGGTGATGCTGCGGGCAATATTGCCATGTCATCAACAAAATCTTCCATCGGACATTTGCTTGGTGCGGCGGGAAGTACGGAGGCCATATTCAGTATTTTGGCGATGAACCGGGGGGAAATCCCGCCAACGCTTAATCTGGATAATCCGTCAGAGGGCATTTCAGGCATTAATCTTGTCCCCCATGAAGCACAGCATAAAACAGGTATCAAGGCTGTTTTATCCAACAGCTTTGGCTTTGGCGGGACCAATGCCTCTATCATCTTCCGGGCAGTCTAGTCTGCTTATGAGGGGTGTGCGGAAATATATTATTTTATTATTGATTGGCAGCGCCGGATTTGCGGCGCTGTTTTTTTATCTGGGGTACCGGGCTTTTTATGAAACAGGCCCTATGAACCGCGATATGGTTTATGAGCTGCCTAAGGGGCAGGGCGTCATACGCACCGCATGGGAATTGGAAAATCTGGGACTGGTCAGTAGCCAGAAAATCTTTAAGTTTGGCGTGAAATTATCCGGTTTTGAGCGAAATTTGCACGCGGGAGAATTCGCCATCCCAAAAAAATCCAGCATGTTTGATATTATGATGATTTTATCCAGCGGCAAGGTTATTGAGCATCGCCTGACTATTGTGGAAGGCTGGACAAGCTGGCAAATCACGGACTATCTAAACAGCATTGATAACCTGAGCGACCCCATCATGGATTTGCCGAGAGAAGGTTCTCTGTTACCCGATACCTACCAATATACCAAGAATACACCCCGTCATGATCTGATCCGCATGATGCAGGGCAGGCAGATGGATCTTATGGAGGGAATTTGGGACAAAAGAGCAGATGACTTGCCTCTGTTGTCCATGGAAGACGCGTTGATTTTAGCCTCAATCGTTGAAAAAGAAACTGCTGTTCCCCATGAGCGGGCCCATATTGCAGGCGTATTTATCAATCGCCTGCGTAAAAATATGCGGCTTCAGACGGATCCTACGGTTATTTATGGCATTGATCGAAAAGGCTTCCTTGATCGGCCAATATATAAATCAGACCTGAAGGCGGATAATCCCTATAATACCTATAAAATCAGAGGCTTGCCCCCTACGGCTATTGCCCACCCGGGGCGGGCCTCTATTGAGGCCGTGTTAAATCCGCTCAAAACGGATGACCTTTATTTCGTTGCGGACGGAACCGGCGGTCATGCCTTTGCGAAAACCCTGCGCGAACATCTGAAAAATGTTAAAAAATGGCGCAGGATTGAAAAAAAAAAGAAATAGTGAGAATTAATTTTTAGCGGGCATCACTCTGAATATCCGGTCAAATAACCATTCCGGGAAAAATCTTACCATAAATCCGAATATGAGGCTTAATTGCCAGGGGAAGGTGATGCGGCCCTGATTTTTTTCAAGGCCTCGGCGCAGGGCCTTGATAGCATCATCGGTTTCCATCAGGAAAGGCATGGGAAAATTATTTTTGGCGGTCATACGGCTTTTGACAAATCCCGGACAAATGACGTTGATTTCGATACCGTGCGCCGCATATAAACCGCGCAGAGCTTCGCCGTACGCCTTAACGCAGACTTTGCTGGTGGAATAGGCCGGGGCCGTTGGCAGGCCGTGATATCCGGCGAGAGATGATATGATTGCGATCTGACCTTTTTCTCTTTTCTGCATAATTCGAATGGCGGGATGGACGGTGTGAAAGACGCCAGAGACATTCACGTCAAAAATCTTTTTTGTATGCTCGCCCAAATCCATATCGGTGGTAAAGCCATCGCCAATCCCGGCGTTTGCGATCACAAGATCAAGGGGCGCGATCTCGTCGCATGATATGATCCAGTCGGACATGGCCTTTTCATCAGCGGTATCCACAAGGGCCGTATGAACATCTGCGCCGAGGGAAAGGCAGCTATCGTTCACTTGACTTAATCTTTCTGCATTTCGGCCACTTAGAAACAGGGTTATGCCTTTTTTAGCATAATCTTTGGCCAAGGCTTCGCCGAGGCCGCTGCTGCCGCCTGTAATAAGAATCGATTTTGGATTTTTCATATGGGTTTATTCCTGTTATAACCTGCGGGTATTTACAAAGACTATAGTCACAACAGTGAAAGATTAAAAGCTTTAGACATGACATTATCAAGTATGACAGGGTTCGCCCGCGCCGCCGGAAATTATGAGAATTATCATTGGACATGGGAAATAAAAAGCGTCAATGGCCGCGCCCTTGATATCAGGTGCCGAACGCCTCACGGGATGGAGGTTGTTGAACAGATGGCCCGCAAGTCCATGAAAGAAAATATTGCCCGTGGGTCGGTTAATATTAACCTTCAAATGAACCGTGATGCGGATGGCGCCGCGTTTAAAGTAAATCAGGAAATGCTGGATGCCCTGGTCGCCGTTGCCATTGAAACCTCCATGAATAACCATCTGCCGCAGCCAAGCCTTGATGCGCTAATGGGCATAAAAGATGTCATTCAATATGTGGAAGCAGAAGAAGACGAAGAGGTGGTCAAAGCCCGTAATATTGCGCTGGAAAAATCTTTTGCCGACGTCATGACGGCCTTTAAACTGGCCCGTGACAGCGAGGGCTCTGCCATGCAGACTGTCTTGAAGGGACTTCTTGACGAGATAGAGCGACTTGTAAAAGAAGCCGATGTTATCGCGGCTGAATTACCGCATCTGATTAAAGGCCGTTATATGGAAAAAGTAAACGCGCTTCTGGATGATAAAACCGCCCTTGACCCTGACCGCATTGCTCAGGAAGTGGTGCTGCTGGCCACCAAGGCAGATATCAAGGAAGAAATTGACCGGCTCTATGCCCATATTGAAGCGGCGCGTTCCCATATGAAAGCCGATGGCCAAATTGGCCGTAAACTTGATTTTCTGACGCAGGAATTTAACCGTGAAGCCAATACATTATGCAGCAAAGCCTGTGATATTCGCCTGACTAATGTTGGTTTGTCACTGAAAACAACCATTGATCAGTTCCGTGAACAAGTTCAGAATATTGAATAGAGAAAACATGATTAAAAACATTCAACGCCGTGGCTTGCTTTTGGTTCTGTCTTCCCCGTCCGGTGCCGGAAAATCAACCCTGTCGCGCTTGTTATTAAACAAGGACGACAATATTACCTTGTCCGTTTCCATGACCACAAGAAGCCCCCGCACCGGCGAGCAGGACGGGGTTGACTATAACTTTGTCTCTACGGCTGAATTTGAAGAGCTTGTATCGCGGGACGGTTTTCTGGAACATGCCAAGGTGTTCGATAATTATTACGGCACGCCCGCCGCGCAAGTGGAAAAATCTTTGCAAGAAGGCCGCGATGTCCTGTTTGATATTGACTGGCAGGGCACGCAGCAACTATCCCAAAAAGTTGCCAAAGACCTTGTCCGGGTCTTTATTTTGCCGCCCAGCAAGGCTGAATTGGAACGCCGCCTGAAAAACCGCGCGCAAGATAGTGCGCAGGTTGTTGCCAAACGCATGGCAAAGGCCAATCAGGAAATCAGCCATTGGGCGGAATATGACTATATCATCGTCAATGATGACCTTGAACAATCCGAGCGGCAGCTTTTTTCCATCTTGCAGGCTGAACGCCTGAAACGCGCCCGCCAAACCGGCCTTGTCTCATTCGTTCAGGACATCACCGGCGAGGAATAGTGGTTATTGCTCATAGGCCTTTGCCAGACGGCAAAAATCTTCGACCGTTAATTCTTCTGCCCGAAAGGTTGGGGTGATATCTGCGGCCTTCAGATAAGGCAGGGGATCTTTGCCCAAGGCCTTTAGGCTGGTGCGGAGCATTTTGCGGCGTTGGTTGAAGGCAGCGTAAACAACTTTTTCCAAAATCGCCTGTTTTGGGGTGTGAGCCTGTTCTTCTTTTGGGGTGATATTGACAATACAAGAGGTTACTTTTGGCGCAGGGGTAAAAGCCCGGGCCGGAACATCAAACATTATTCTTGCATCGGCCCGGAATTGTCCAAGAACGGAAAGACGGCCATATGCCTTCGTGCGCGGCTCTGCAATAATACGCTGGCCAACTTCCTTTTGAAACATCAGGGTTAATGAGCTGTACCACGGCAGCCAATCGCCCAGGGTCAACCATTTCACCAGCAAAGCCGTGCCCACATTATAGGGTAGATTGGCGATAATTTTAACCGGACGTCCTTCGGTGTCACCAATTAACTCACGCTCATTCACAAGAAGTGCGTCGCCCTCAAACACGTCCAGTTTTCCGGGGTAGGCGGCCTGAATTTCTTTTTGAGCCTCAATGCAGCGCGGGTCCATTTCCACGGCAACAACACGATGTGCGCCGTTCATCAACAGGGCGCGGGTGAGGGCGCCGGGGCCGGGGCCGACCTCGTAAATTATCGAATCCTTTAAGCTGCACCCGCCCATTCCCTCGGCAGAGCGGGCAATTTTGCCGGTTAAATTCAGATCGGTAAGGAAATTCTGGCCCAAAGATTTTTTGGCGTTCAGCTCATAACGGCTAATGACATCCCGCAGGGGGGGCAGGCCATCTTCATACATTTTCTTTGGTCCAATTCTGACGGTTCTGATATATTTTATCCGCTAATTTTATGGCGTTGATCATGCTCTTCGGGTTTGCCAGATTTTTGCCGGCAATATTCAAGGCTGTGCCATGATCAGGTGATGTACGCACGATCGGCAAGCCAAGAGTGACATTAACGCCGCCGTCAAAGTCCAGAGTCTTGATGGGGATCAGGGCCTGATCGTGATACATGCATAATGCCGCATCATATGTGGTGCGGGCGGCGGCATGAAACAGGGTATCGGCCGGCAGGGGCCCTTGAATATTCATACCCTGCGCCCGCAAGCGTTCTATGGCGGGCCGAATGATTTTTTCATCCTCCTCGCCCATGGCACCATTTTCACCGGCATGGGGATTTAATCCGGCCACGACGATGCGGGGGTTTTCAAGGCAAAAATCCTGCATCAGGGCCCTGTTTATTCCAAGGCAAGTTTGCGTGATTAAATCAGCGGTGATTGATTTTGAAACATCGCGCAGCGCCATATGGATGGTCAGGGGAACAACGCGCAAATATTCGGATACGAGCATCATCACCGGTGTTTCAGGCTGAGACGTATATTTTCCGCATAATTCTGCCAGATATTCAGTATGTCCGGGGCATGTAAAACCCGCGTCATAAAGGTTTGATTTCTGGATTGGCGCAGTGATCAGTCCAGCGGCTTTGCCCTCAAATATGAAACCCACTGATTTTTTTATGGCCCCGATTGTCATATTGGACGTCGCGGTAATGGGTGATCCAAAATGAAATGTTTCATGTTTAATCTTGGGACCAAGGTCATATATGGGCAGATGATTGATAAAAACATCTCTGGTTTCATCCGGCGTCTGAATGATATGCACAGGTACATTCAGGTCCAGTTTACGGGCTGTTTCCAGAAATATTTGCGGGTTTCCCACCACAAAAAAGGCTGGTAAATCCTGTCTGTGTCGTTCAGCCCAGCTTTTCAGGATAATTTCAGGGCCGATACCAGCCGGCTCGCCCGCTGATATGACCAAAGGAGGGGAATTATTTATAGTCGATGATGGCATCGCGCCGTAAGTCTCTGAGGTGACGCCGCGCTATGAGGCCAACGCGTTGCTGCGACAGGCTTCCCTCAACACTATCGTAATCGGGCAGCCTGATTTCAGGCTCTTTTCTATCACAAACGACAAACACGCGGTAACCGGCCGGTTCCTTGATGGGGGGCGTTGCATGACCAATCTCAGTTTCAAGTAGCGTATCATGGAGGTTTTGCGGCAGATCTGAAATGGCCAGATTGCCGAGACTTCCAGTTTCCTTTGCGCCGAGTGCCTTACCCTGCGCCTCAAGATTATCACAGCTTTCAATCTTTTTAGCGGCAGCGGCTACGGTTCTTTCCAAGGCGTCCAATTCTTCTTTTTGTGCCTTGTCAGAAATTTCGAAGAACATATGCTGCAAATCCACGCGGGCATCAGTTTTGCTTGGTGTCAGAATTTGTCTTTTGTCCGCCAATTGAAGGATATAAAAACCATCTTCAGTTTCAATAGGGCCCGCAATCTCCCCGGGTTCCATATTTTTAAGAGCAGACATCATTTCCGGACTAAGCTGTGATTCCATGAGCCAGCCCAGATCGCCGCCGACAGCCGATGTTGTTGATTGTGAAAATTGACGGGCCATAACCTGAAAAGGCGCGTTATTATTAAGTTGTTCAATGATTTTTGTCGCGGCAATCCGGCTTGCTTCGCGTTTGTCATTTTCTGATACCAGCAGGAAAATTTCCAGAGGATGATATTCATATTGCCCTTTATTATTCTGCATTCTGTCGAGTATTGAATGAATTTCTTCATCGCTGATACTGACCTGAGGCATCAACAGGCCGCCGACAACCTGTTCCCATGCCAAAGAGGCTTCAATCTGTTTCAGCATTGATTCTTTGCGGATGCCGGTCTGATTTAGCTGCTCTTCCAGTTGCTGGGGCGTAATACGCATTTGCTGGGCATAGGTCGCAAAAGACTGTTCTTGTTCTTCTTTGCTGATGACGGTTTTATATTTACTCGCTTCCTGGGTTTTTAATTTGTCATCAATAAGGCTTTGCAGGGCCTGTTGGTTCATATATTGCTGTTCTTCCGGTGTAATTTGACGTTTGCCGGATGAAATCATGAAAAGCAACACACGCTGTTTCAGGTCATATAATGATATGGGGCTGTCATTTACAACGGTAACAATTTGTTGGATGTCACTAAGTTCCGCAGGCGCCCCGCGTTGTTGAGCAACACTATTTACCGAAGAGAGCAAAATACTGCCGATGATAGTCACTAAACCTAATTTTAATGTTTTTGCTCGAAACCTACAATTCATATTACATGTGCCTGTTTTTGGTCTGATTTTGAATTTTTACTACATATCTATACTGATAAACAATGGAAAAATCAAAAGGCAATTCATCCCAGATGTTTTAAGACCAGTCTTAAATGAAAACTGCTGGACGGGGTAATATCCCTGTCGGTTGTTAGTCGCTTTTCATATCGTATGCCAAATTCCAAACATTCATTTTTGAAACGAATGCCAGCATCGTAGGAAATTGTGTCTTTTTTAAGTAAGTCGCGTACCCAGCTACCATGGAGCGTCCAGCGGTCGTTTACATAAACCTGAAGGCCTGTCCCGAGTTCTTTGCTGTTTTCAAGCTCGGTATTCCTCAGGTCTGCGGCGTCTCTATCCAAATCAAGATAACGCATGGAGGCTCTGAATTTTTTTGTCCCGCCGGAAAGAATCATCTCGTTCCGGCGAAGCCTTAAACTGTTTTTATCCAGGCGGAACCGGTGGATATAATCCAGATAATCCCCGAAAATCAAATCAAGCCGGCCCACAAAGTCCGATGATTTTCCTTCATATCCTGAACCAACTGGGAAAGTCTCGGATGATTGAAAGCGAAAACTCTGGCCTATGGTCGCGATGACAGAGGTCTGGCCGGAATATAGGGAGTAACGTACGCCGTAATTAACCCTTGTTCCGGATTCCCATCTGTCATATCCGTTATAACGATTGTGACTGAAGAGATTATTTTCATCAAATTCAAAATTACGGCTGTCTTCATTTAGAATATCGTTGGAATTTTGGTTGTTTGGCGCGACAATGATTGAAATTAAAGGCTCGATGATTTGTTGGGTTGCTTCCCCGTTTTTAATGAAAGGCAGCTTCCAGTCGGCCGCAAATTTTGGCAAAACCCTGGCAACGGTATTTTTGCTGACGTTATTGGTGATCTGATTTTGCTGGCTTTGGGAGTTATTATGAAACACATCGCCCCGCACACTTGCAGTAAAAGTATAAAAATCACCAAGCCGCGTTTTCAAAGGCAGTTTCCAGGCAGCTTGAACGCTCATGCGCTGTGAATCTACGCCGCCCGTGCGGACAATAGAAACACCGCTGGCGTCAAATGTGAACTGATTGCCCCATTTGCCGGGCGCGGTCGCCATATTCAAGTCAAAAGACGGTAACGCCTGACCTGTTGTGGCCGCAATATCCTCTTCGTCCAGCCCCTGAAATCCATAAAGTCCCGCCGTGAAATAATTCCGGCCTGTAAAATTTTCGATGCGGACATGACTTTCCAGAACGTCAGAGCGATCCTGATAATAACGTCTGAGGTAAGTGTCGTCACTGACCCATTTTAACGCATAATCCCACTGCCATGTATCTCCGGCGAATTTTAAGCTATCAAGATCAAATTTCCCGCCAGAGAATATATGCCCGCGAATTTCACGGCTGTCTGTGCCAATTTGGTTAATGTCCAGATCACGGGCATTGGTCGCGGAGCCTTTGATAAAAAATTGTCCATTGCCTGTATGTTGCCGGTAAGTCCCGGCAAAAACAATACCTTCCTTTGTGGTTAATATTGGCTCAAAGGTGATATCCCTGTGGGGGGCTAAATTAAAATAATAGGGAACCGTAACATTTATGCCAAGCTCTGATGAGGTGGCAAATTCTGGAGATAAAAGACCCGAGGCCGCGCGAACAGTTGGGTCCGGGTGAGAAAAATAGGGTGTATATAATATAGGAACGCCTGCAATTTCCAGAACAACATTATTATATGTAATGGTTTTATCATTTTCATCATGGGTAATAGAATCAGCTTTGATTTGCCATAACGGCTCTCTGTGACCATCACTGTTGCAGGTTTTACAGGGAGAATAGGCGGATTTTTTGAAGGTTGTTCTTTTGCCAACGCGAATGGCTTCTTTTGCAACCAAATGAGAATCATCGGAAAATAATACTCTGACATTACGGATAAACCCTTCCCTCAGACCATCCTTAAGAATGGTTTCTTCCATAAACATGATATTACCATTGTCATCGCGAATGGTTATGCCGCCAGTGGCCTTTACTTCCTGGGTTGCCCGATTAAAAGTAACTTTATTTGCTCTTAGAACCGTTTTTTCATGATGCAGGGTAACGTCGCCAGTGGCGATGATGATATTATCTTCACTGAGGTATTCGACTTTTTCCGCAGAAAAGTTTATTATTTTATTATTGCCGATTGTTTCCGCATGGGAAATCTTGCCGCCATCGGAGAAGGCTTCCAATGCAGAGCTCGGCAATATCATTCCTGAGAACAGACTGACGAAGATTATTTTTCTTACCATATAGGGTTATTTACATACTTTTCTTTTTGTTGCCTACAGTTTTTTCCATGATAACAGAAAAATCGTCTAAATAAGTTTTACACTTGCACAATGTTTTTTTCAGAAGTATCAGTGACTTTTTCAGAAGTATCCGTCACAATAAGATAACCTAAAAAGATACTTGGACATAATTGAGGCAGATAATGAATATTATTTTTAACAAGAAAAGCTTACCCACCGCCGATGCGCATGTCATCTTTGTTTATGCGAACGGTAAATTGTCCGATAGTGCAAGTAAAATTGACAAAGCAACGGGAGGGCTGGTCAAGCGTGCCATAATAATCGGTCATTTTGCCGGAAAATTTGGCCAGATTATTGATCTTGTCGCCCCCGAAAATCTTGAAGTCAATCGTGTTCTTGTTGTCGGGCTGGGGCGTGAAGCAGAAATTGATATATTGCGGGCCCAAAAAATTGGCGGCAAAATTATGGCGAAACTGATTTCATCCGGTGATGAACAGATTTCCATTGCGGCGGATGCCCCGGTACGGTCCCATATATCCGATGCTGAATTTGCCGCCCATATGGGACTGGGTATGCGCCTGCGCAGATATCGGTTCGATAAATATTTTACCAAGCAGGAGGAGGCCAAGAAACCGTCCGTGATCGGTGTATCTATTATGTCGGCAGCGGCCTTGAATGCGAAAAAAATATTTGCAGATTTGGATAAAGTTGCTGATGGCGTAGCGTTTGCCCGTGATTTGGTGACGGAGCCCGGCAATGTGATTTACCCGGAAAGCTATGCTGAAAAGATCAAGGAATTGTCCAGTCTTGGCGTTGATGTTGAACTGCTTGATGAAGATGATATGGAAGAATTGGGCATGGGGGCTTTGCTGGGCGTTGGGCAGGGCAGCGCGTGCGAATCCCATATTGTGATTATGCGTTGGAATGGGTCTGAAAATGTGGATGAGCCGCCGGTGGCTTTTGTTGGCAAGGGGGTCACATTTGATACGGGCGGAATTTCCCTGAAGCCCGGCTCTGGCATGGAAGATATGAAGTTCGATATGGGCGGGTCAGCCGCTGTGGTTGGGGCGATGAAGGCGCTGGCCGGACGCAATGCCAAAGTGAATGTTGTCGGTGTCGTGGGACTTGTTGAAAATATGCCGTCCAGTACAGCGCAGAGACCCGGCGATGTGGTGACAAGCATGTCAGGCCAAACCATTGAAATTATCAATACCGATGCTGAGGGCCGATTGGTTCTTGCCGATGCGCTCTGGTATACGCAGGATCGTTTTAAGCCTAAGGTGATGCTTGACCTCGCAACTTTGACCGGCGCCATCATGGTTGCCTTGGGACAGGAATATGCCGGAATATTTTCGAATAATGATGAACTATCGGAAAAACTGACAGAGGCAGGCAGTCAGGTGGATGAGCCTGTATGGCGCATGCCGATGAGCAAGGCTTATGATAAACAGATCAATTCAAAAATAGCCGATATGAAAAATATGGGCGGAAAATATGCCGGAAGTATCGCTGCTGCACAATTCCTGCAGCGTTTTGTCAGTGATGTTCCCTGGGTTCATATTGATATTGCCGGAACCGCATGGAAAACAGAAGCGTCTGATATGGCCGATCGCGGTGCCACAGGCTATGGCGTGCGCCTTCTGGACCAATTGATCCGTAATAATTACGAAGATTAAGGCAAAATAATAGTGACCAGCATCAGTTTCTACCATTTGCTGCACCAACCCTTGAATAATGCCCTGCCAAAACTTTTGGAAAAAGTATATGGCGCAGGTCTGAGGGCCGTTATCAAGCTGGCATCAAATGAAAGGATGGGGGAGCTGGATGAGGCGCTTTGGACATTCAACAAGCATAGCTTCCTGCCCCATGGGCATATGAAAAATAAATTCCCTGACCAGCAACCGATCTATTTGACGACCGGTGATGATAATCCGGCTAAAGCCACAGTGCTTATTCTGGTGGATAATATGACAGCGGATGACCTTGATAAATATGACCGTTGTCTGGAAATATTTGACGGCAGCAATCAGGATGCCGTCATTGCGGCGCGGGCGCGCTGGAAAATATACAAAGAGGCCGGGCATGAACTTATCTATTGGCAACAAACCGAACAAGGCGGTTGGGGCCAGAAAAATTGACGTGCCGGCATTAGTATTGTTTCAGTTAAATATCATCGCCAGCGTACCATGCCTGCTTCCCCCATCTATATACAAAAATAAAATATCTAAAAAATCAATTATTGGAATTTATATTAACTAAAAATTTAGATATTACCCGTTAAATTTATTCTCATTGATAAAAAATATGCCATGGGGCCTATTTGTATTATCGCCGCTTATATGCGTTAAAAGGGGTTTAAATTATGGCATTACAACTGGTAAAGCCCGTAGATGAAGAAATCAAATTTGATGAAGAAGAAATTATCGTTTCAAAAACGGACCTTAAAGGCCGAATAATATATGCAAATGATGTTTTCTGCCGGGTTGCCGAAATGTCAACGCGAGAAGTTATCGGCCAACCCCATAATATTATCCGTCATCCAGATATGCCGCGCGCTGTCTTTAAATTGCTTTGGGACAGCGTTCAGTCGGGCGAAGAAATTTTCGCATATGTAAAAAACATGTCAAAGACGGGTAAATATTATTGGGTTAATGCCCATGTAACACCAAGCTATGATGATAAGGGTGATTTGAATGGTTATCATTCAAACAGGCGATATCCTGCGGACAAAACTATCCAGAAAATTTCCCCAATTTATGAAAAATTATTGGCTGAAGAAAAGAAGCACGCTAATTCAAAAGAAGGCCTTCAGGCAAGTTCTGCGTTTTTGAAGAATTTTCTGGACGAGCAAAATACGTCATATGCAGAATTTATATGGTCACTGAAGGGCTAATTATGTTTCAAATTTTAAGAAAAACGACGACGACAGACAACGAAGACAAAGAAACGTCTGATGACGAGATCACCAGACTTCGTCAAGAAATATCTCTTTATAAAAATACATTTGATACCATCAAAGAGGTTTCTGCCAAAGTCGCCAAAGGTGACTTGTCTGCGCGAATTACGCATTGGGATGAATTTGGCAATCTTTCGCCTGTGCTTGCGGCAATGAATAAGGCATTCGATATGACAGATTCCTTCATTCGGGAGTCTGGCACCACCCTGGAGCATGCCTCACAAGAAAAATATTATCGCACATTTGTTGAGCGCGGCATGCAGGGTGATTTCAGAAGGGGGGCAAATATTACTAATTCCGTACGGGATCATATGATGGCCAGTGAGGCAAGTCGCAAGAAAGAAATGGTTGCCTTGGCAGATAATCTGGAAAGCGAAGTGAAATCCGCTGTGGATATTGTCCAGAAAAGCAGCGAAGACATGCGTTCTAAATCCGAAGATATGAGCGCCAACCTCGAAGAGGTTACAACGCAAGCCAGAAATGTTGTTGATGTTTCAAATAATGCCACCAGAAATGTAGAATCCTGCGCAGCTGCAGTCGAAGAAATGTCGGCATCGGCACAAGAAATCTACCGGCAAGTTGAATCATCGCGAAATGCCTCAATAAAAGCAACGGAAGAGGTTGGCAAGACCAATGAAATCGTCATGAATCTGGCAAAAGCCGCAGAAGAAATTGGCGATATTGCCAAAATGATCAAGGAAATTGCCTCTAAAACCAATCTTCTGGCGCTTAATGCGACCATCGAAGCTGCCCGCGCGGGGGAAGCCGGTAAGGGCTTCGCGGTTGTGGCATCAGAGGTAAAAGGCCTTGCCAATCAAACAGCGGAAGCAACAAACCGTGTTGACATTCAAATTGCGACGATCCAGCAGATGGCGGCCGATACGACGGATGCCATGGAAAAAATTGGGGCGGTCATTCGGGAATCCGGTGATATTTCAGAATCTGTGGCTTCAACAGCCGAAGAGCAATTATCCGCCACTCAGGAAATCAGTAATAATGTGCAGGAGGCCGCACAAGCAACGCGGTCATCATCAAATGATGTGTCTCTCGTAGCTGATAACGCAAGTAGCACAAGCGGTATTGCGCGGGAAGTTGCGAATGAATCAATGGAAGTTACCATAGCGACACAAAACTTATCCGAAAAGGTCGTAAAGATAATGGGTAACTTGCGGGGCTATGACGCCTTTAACAGACGCAAAACAGACCGCATCCATCCTGATCCGTTAGTCGAATGCATGATTGAGATTAAGGGACAGAGTTTTTCCGGCCATATTCACGATATCAGCTTCAGCGGCGCTGCCGTGGACGTTACCGCAAAAGCAAATATTGGTGCCAATATTGGTGACAGTATCTATTTTACGCAAAAAGGAAGTGTCGATGGTATTTCAGCCAATGTTGTGAGCAATAAGAATGGCAGAATCAGCCTCAAATTTAATGAGGGCCAGAATAGTGTTATCTCAAAAGTTATCAAATCCATTCAATCTGAATGATTTGCCGCGCAAGATATAAACAGTAAAAAAAACACCTGAACCATTATAAATTGTGGTGCAGGATTTTTTTTTTGCTATAGTCGGGTCATGAATGACAAATCAGAGAAACCAGACAATATACTTGACGTTGCCCTCGGCGAAACGCTAGGGGATCGTTACCTTTCATATGCCCTGTCAACCATTATGTCCCGGTCATTACCCGATGTGCGTGATGGGTTGAAACCTGTGCATCGGCGCTTGCTTTTTGCCATGCGGCATTTAAAGCTTAACCCGGAAACGGGCTTTAAAAAATGCGCCCGTGTCGTCGGGGATGTGATCGGTAAATATCATCCCCACGGGGATCAGTCCGTATATGATGCCATGGTGCGCTTGTCACAGGAATTTGCGGTTCGTTACCCGCTTGTGGATGGTCAGGGAAATTTTGGTAATATTGACGGCGATAACGCTGCGGCCATGCGCTATACCGAAGCCAGAATGACCGCCGTCGCGGTTGCCTTGATGGAAGGGCTTGACCAGGATGCGGTTGATCTTCGGGAAACATATGACGGCGAAGAAGAAGAGCCTGTGGTCATGCCGGCCAATTTCCCTAATCTTCTGGCCAATGGCGCGACAGGTATTGCGGTTGGCATGGCGACCAATATCCCGCCGCATAATGTGGGAGAGATTTGTAATGCCCTGCTGCATTTGATTAAATTCCCGAATGCCACCATAGAAAAACTGGTTACCTTCATTAATGGCCCGGATTTTCCCACGGGCGGCACGATTGTGGAGCCGCGTGAAAGTATCATAAGGTCATATGAAACCGGCAGGGGCAGTTTCCGGCTTCGGGCCAAATGGGAAGTCGAAGAAACCGGACGGGGTATGTATCAGCTGGTGATCACCGAAATCCCCTATCAAGTGCAGAAATCCAAACTGATCGAGCGGATTGCCGATTTGATGTTTCAGAAAAAACTGCCTTTACTGGCGGATGTTCTGGACGAATCCAGCGAGGATATTCGTGTAGTACTCGAGCCGAAATCGCGCGCGGTAGAGCCGGCTGTTTTAATGGAAAGCCTATTTCGTTTAACGGATCTTGAAACGCGTTTTTCATTAAATATGAATGTATTGGAAGGCGGAAAATTGCCGCGCGTGATGTCGCTGCGCGAAGTATTGCAAGCCTTTCTTGATCACCGGCAGGTGGTTTTGACAAGGCGGTCTAAATTCCGGCTTGGAAAAATTGATCACCGGCTTGAAGTATTGGGCGGTTACCTGATCGCTTACCTTAATCTGGATGAAGTGATTCGTATTATCCGCGAAGAGGATGACGTTAAACCTTTTCTGATGAAGAGTTTTAAACTGACAGATTTACAGGCCGAATCAATATTGAATATGCGCCTCAGGTCGCTGCGCAAACTGGAAGAAATAGAATTGCGCGCGGAATTTTCCGGACTTGAGTCTGAAAAGGCCGGGTTGCTTGAACTGTTGGACCGTGAAGATTTGCGCTGGCAGCATATAGCCGGTGAAGTCAAAGAAATTCGCAAAAAATTCGGGCCAAAAACTGAACTTGGTGCGCGCCGGTCGGTCTTTTCTGATGCGCCCATCATTGATCTGATGACGGTGGAGGCCATGATTGAAAAAGAGCCTGTCACGCTGATTTGTTCGGAAAAAGGCTGGATGCGGGCTTTAAAGGGGCATGTGCCTATAGACGACAAAATTAAATATAAGGATGGGGACGCACCTAAATTTGGCTTTACGGCTTATACGACTGACAAGGTAATTCTCGTTGCCAGTAATGGCCGTTTTTATACGCTTGGCTGTGATAAACTCCCCGGCGGGCGCGGACATGGAGAGCCTGTACGCCTGATGGTTGACCTGCCCAACGAAGAAGAAATTATTGCCCTGTTTGTCCATCAACCCGGTAAAAAATTATTGCTGGCTTCCATAGCGGGCAGGGGCTTTATGCTGGATTCCGATAAAGTCATTGCCAGCACGAAAAATGGCCGGCAGGTCATGAATGTGGAAGAGGGTAAAAATAAAATAGCCGTCTGTAGGGTCATTGATGAAAATCACGATAATATTGCGATCATCGGCACAAACCGTAAAATGCTCGTCTTTCCCCTTGAACAAATGCCGCAAATGAATAAGGGCAGGGGAGCCGTCTTGCAGAAATATAAGGGTGCCCATATGGGGGATATAACCTCTTTTAATGGTGAGGACGGCCTGAGCTGGCCTATGAAAGGCGGCAAAACCCGCACGGAAACTGATTTGACCACATGGATTGGCCGGCGCGGCGCGGTGGGCCGTATGCCGCCGCACGGCTTTCCAACCACTAATAGATTTTCTTGAAGTATGATGGGGCAGGAAAATGATTAATATCATTCCTCCCCGCGCGCCGCTGGGGATTGGAAAAAAATGCCATATCGAGCCGCCAACACGAAAAAAAATGGTGGCCTATAAGGAATTCTTGCAGCGCAATGAAACCTATCACCGGCCTTGGGTATATCATTCTTTTAAACAAGAATATTATGAGCATTATCTGAAACGCATTAAAAACGGCGTGCTGCAAGGCTGTTTTGTCATTGATTCGCAGACGGATAATCTTATTGGCATTATAAATATCAACAATATTCTATTGGGTCCCATGCGTATGGCCAGCCTAGGTTATTATGGTGATGAGGCTTATGCGGGTAAGGGCTATATGGCCGAGGGTATGACGCTTGCCATTAAATATGCCTTTGAAAGTCTTGGCTTGCACCGTTTGGAAGCTAATATTCAACCGGGAAATATCCCGTCCATCAGGCTGGTGCAGAAGCTCGGCTTCAGAAAAGAAGGCTTCAGCCCTAAATATCTTCAGATCGGCGGAGAATGGTGTGATCACGAACGCTGGGCCATTCTTGATGAGGATATTATACCTTAATCTGTCCTGCAAATACGGCAAATGTGTCATATCCGCATTCATAAATTATTTAAATTGTCATACCCGCGAAGGCGGGTATCCAGCCTTCGCGGGAGTGACGAAGTTCGGGCGGGGTTGTCATTGTCGGTTGGGGTCGCCCGACAGACCATCCTTGCCCTTGAGGCACAAAAATACTCCCCGTCACTGGAACTGGCCTTTCGCATTGCCGTCGCCTTCGACAGGCCTCTGGAATATATATTTCAGTTTAATCAAAAATAACGCTCGGCAGCCAGGTGACCATCGCCGGGAAATTCCACAGGATACACAACATGATAAGCTGAATCATCACATAGGGCAGAACGCCGATGTAAATCTGCATGGTGTGCACGGACGGCGGCGCGACGCCGCGCAAATAGAATAGCGCAAAGCCAAAGGGCGGGGTGAGGAAGCTGGTTTGCAAATTCATGGCCATCATAATGCCGAGCCATATGGGATTAATATCCATCATCAACAACACTGGCGCGACGATGGGAACCACAACGAAGGTGATTTCAATAAAATCCAGAAAGAAGCCAAGCACAAACATCACAAGCATCACAAGAATGAGCGCACTGAGCTTGCCGCCCGGCAGATTGCTTAAAAAATCATGAATGTAAACATCGCCCTCAAAACCTTTAAAGACCAGAGAAAACATTGCAGCCCCGATGAGGATCATGAAAACCATAGCTGTAATTCGGGTTGTTGATTGCATGACAAACTGCAAAATTTCGGCGCGATAGGCACGGTAAACTGCGGTAAAGACGCCCCATACAACAAATATTGTCAGGATAATCGCACAGACATAACCAAGGGTGTCTGTAAAAGGGATCGCTTCTCTGCCCCGGCGCAGATCAACAAGATTAGACATCAGGATGAGGCCCACAAGGGAAAAACCCGCCGCAAAGATGGGTGTGGTTTTTTTTGGTTTTAGCTTATAACCGGCGAGTAATATTGCGCCGGTTGCGCCAACGGCGGCGGCCTCTGTCGGGGTTGCGATGCCGCTGATGATAGACCCTAAAACGGAAATGATTAGGAGAATTGGCGGCAGGAAGGCGGCTAATAATTTTGATGTGCTGACATGTTCTTCTTCGGTTTTTTGTTTAATTGGCGGGGAAAGATGAGGCATGAAAAACGCCACGCCAATCTGATACAGGATATACATCAGAACCAAAGTAACGCCGGGAATAAGGGCGCCGGCAAATAAGTCGCCAACTGACAAAGGCTCGGGCGCCCAATTGCCCATATTTAATTGCGCCGTCTGCCATGCAGAGGATAATTGATCACCCAGCAGCACCAGCACGATGGACGGCGGGATAATTTGGCCCAAAGTGCCGCTTGCTGCAATTGAACCGCAGGCAAAGGCAGGGCTATAACCCTTTTTCAACATGGTTGGCAGGCTGAGCAAGCCCATGGTCACTACCGTTGCGCCAACAATCCCTGTAGATGCCGCAAGCAGAGCCCCGACAATGGTCACCGAAATACCAAGTCCGCCCGGCATACGTCCCATGAGTTTTGACATGCTTTCCAGAAGATCTTCGGCGATTTTGGATTTTTCCAGCATGACGCCCATGAATATAAACAGGGGAACGGCCAATAATACATCATTGGTCATGGTGCCAAATATTCGTTCTGGAATAAGTCCGATAAAATCGCTGTCAATGACATTAAAATAAATGCCTATGACGACAAATAAAATGGCCGTCCCGCCCAAG
>JALSHF010000064.1 GCA_026982375.1 Emcibacter sp.
GTGACAGGCACCAGCGACAGGCGCCCCGCTGAAAAGGATATTCATGCGGTGCTGCCGGAATTTATGGGCAGAATCACTCAGGTTCCGCCAATTTACAGCGCCCTGAAGCTGGGGGGCAAAAGAGCCTATGACCTTGCCCGGGCCGGCATTGAAGTGGAAATGAAGCCGCGCGAGGTGGATATTTTTTCCCTGAAGCTTTTGTCTTATGACGGTCAGCAGGCAAGCCTCAGGGTTTCTTGCGGCAAAGGCACTTATGTCCGCTCATTGGCGCGGGATTTAGCCATAAAATTAGGCACCGTTGGCTTTGTTTCAAAGCTGAGAAGAACCCGCGTTGGGCCATTTGGTTTGAATGAGTCGATTTCACTGGAAAAGCTTGAGGAATTGGGTCATAGTGCGCCGCCTGAAGAATGGATTCTTCCCATAGTGACCGTGCTGGACGACATCTTGGCATTGGCCGTTACGGAAGATCAGGCAGAGCTTCTGTCTCATGGACAGAGGCTTGAAATAGAAAGCCCGCTCCCTCAAGGGATCATCAGGGTGATGACAGGCACGCGTTTAATCGCGCTGTGTAACGTCGATATCACCTCTGAAAAAACGATCCTGATACCGGTACGGGTGTTTAACGTTTAATTTTTTGATAAGGAGTATATGATGTCGATTACAGCTGAAAAGAAACAGGAACTGATTAACGATTATGCCACCGTAAAAGGCGATACCGGTTCCCCTGAAGTACAGGTTGCCATTCTAACGACAAGAATTACCAATCTGACGGAACATTTTAAATCTCATAAAAAAGATAACCATTCACGCCGGGGCCTGTTGATGCTTGTTAACAAACGCCGTGGTTTGCTCAGTTATCTGAAATCAAAAGACGAAGCGCGCTATCAGTCATTGATCAAGCGTCTTGGTCTGCGTAAATAGACCTCATTATATAATATGAGGCAAATTGTATGACCATAGGGGTTATGCATAAAGGTTTTCGAAAGTCTCTGGCTTGGGATGGGCCCGGGCCAGAGCGCGAAAACCGTAGGTTAAGGTAAGACATATACATGTTTGAAATACACAGAAAAGAAATTAATTGGGGTGGCCGGACATTGGTTCTGGAAACCGGTCGTATCGCCCGTCAGGCAGATGGTGCTGTGATGGTGACATACGGCGAAACATCCTGCATGACCGCTGTGACAGCGGCGAAAACAGCAAGAGTGGGCATCGATTTTTTCCCGCTAACCGTAAATTATCAGGAACGCGCTTATTCCGCCGGTAAAATACCAGGCGGCTTTTTTAAACGCGAAGGCCGTCCGGGCGAAGCAGAAACATTGACCTGCCGCCTGATTGACCGTCCGATTCGCCCGCTTTTTGTCAAGGGCTTTAGAAACGAAACCCAAGTGGTCGCGACCGTTATGTCGCACGATCTGGAGAATAATCCGGATATCACAGCATTGATTGGCACAAGTGCGGCCTTAACTCTCTCCGGCCTGCCGTTTATGGGCCCGATCGGGGCGGCTCGCATCGGCTATATCGACGGTGAATATATCCTGAACCCGACATATGAACAGTTGGAAACATCGGATCTTGATCTGGTTGTTGCCGGCACAAGAGACGCTGTTTTGATGGTGGAATCAGAAGCCAATGAGCTTTCGGAAGAAATTATGCTTGGCGCGGTTATGTATGGTCATGAACAGATGCAGGTGGTTATTGATGCCATCATTGAGCTGGCCGAAGTCGCCGCTAAAGACCCCATTGAAATGCCAGAAGCGGAAGATCATTCTGAATTGGCGGCAAAGGTCGCAAAACTTGCCGAAAAAGGTCTTCGTGATGCTTATGGCGAAACCGTGAAACAGGTTCGTTCAACGCAGCTCGGCGCGCTTAAGGGTCAGGTCAAGGCAGAATTGAATGCCGATGATGACCCGGCCTTATCCGGCCTGATCAGTGAAATATTGAAAAGCCTGGAACAAAAAATTGTTCGCGGCGACATCATAAAAACCAGAAAACGCATTGATGGCCGGGCTTTGGACAAGGTACGGGCCATTGCATCCGAAGTGAACATCCTGCCCCGCACCCATGGTTCCGCACTTTTCACGCGCGGCGAGACACAGGCAACTGTTGTGACCACACTTGGTACCGGTGATGATGAACAGTTCATTGATGCTTTGACGGGCACGTATAAAGAGCGTTTCATGCTTCATTATAATTTCCCCCCCTATTCCGTGGGCGAAGTTGGCCGCATGATGGGCACAAGCCGCCGCGAAACAGGTCATGGTAAACTGGCCTGGCGGGCCATGCGGGCGGTTCTGCCGGATCACGGTGAATTCCCCTATACCATTCGTGTGGTTTCTGAAATTACCGAATCCAACGGCTCGTCTTCCATGGCGTCTGTTTGCGGTGCATCACTTTCCATGATGGATGCGGGCGTACCATTGAAGCGCCCTGTTTCCGGTATTGCCATGGGATTGATCAAAGAAGGCGATGATTACGCTGTTCTGTCAGATATTCTGGGTGATGAAGATCATTTGGGTGACATGGACTTTAAAGTGGCGGGAACTTCTGAAGGTATCACGTCATTGCAGATGGACATCAAGATCACCGGCATTACGCGGGATATTATGGATGTGGCCCTGAAACAGGCTGCCGAAGGCCGGGCCTATATTCTTGATGAGATGAGCAACGCCTTATCCGGCGCGCGCGAAGAAATGAGCGATCATGCGCCGCGCATTGAAACCATTCAGATCAACCGTGAAAAAATTCGCGAAGTGATCGGCACAGGCGGCAAGGTTATTCGCGAAATTTGCGAAGTAACCGGTGCCAAGGTTGATATTGAAGATGATGGAACCATTAAAGTTTCCTCCTCCGACCTGTCCGCCATTGAAGCGGCCATGAAATGGATACAAGGTATTGTGGCAGAGCCTGAAGTTGGTGTGATTTACGAAGGTAAAGTTGTTAAAACCGTTGATTTTGGCGCGTTTGTTAACTTCCTTGGCAGCCGGGATGGTTTGGTTCATATCAGTGAACTGGAAGGCCACCGGGTTAAGCAGGTTACCGACGTTGTGAAAGAAGGTGACATCATCAAGGTCAAGGTTCTTGGCATTGATGATCGCGGAAAGGTTCGTTTGAGCCGCCGCGTGGTTAATCAGGAAACTGGCGAAGATATCCAGGAAAATAAAGGCGAAGAGGAATAATCCTCTGATCCTGTTCTATCGTGGCCGGGTGGCGGTCTTTCTTATGCTGGTGGATATTTCCTCGCCCGTAAGAAAGACACATCCGGCCTAAATTTAAGACAAGCCGGTATAGGGGCCGGCTCATAGTAGGGTACGGCAGTTATGAGTTTACTTGATGGTTTGATGATGTCAGGAAAAGAAGTTCTTCCGCTTGTGGAAGGCGGCAAGGGAATTTCGGCAACAAATGGCATAAGCTCAGGCGCTTGGGCCGCCGCAGGCGGGGTGGGGACTGTATCTTGCGTGAATGCAGACAGCTTTGATGACGCGGGCAATATTATTCCGCAGATTTATCACGGCAAAACCAGAATAGAACGGCATCAGGAATTGATCAAATATGCCATTGACGGGGGCCTTACCCAAGTCAGGCAGGCGCATGATGTGGCCGGCGGTAAGGGCCGCATTCATATTAATGTCTTGTGGGAAATGGGCGGCGCGGAACCCATATTAGAAGGTGTTTTAACCAAGGCCAAAGGGCTTGTCCACGGCGTCACTTGCGGCGCTGGCATGCCCTATAAGCTCAGTGAAATAGCCGCTAAACACAAAGTCTTTTACCACCCGATTATTTCTTCTGCCCGGGCTTTTGGTATCTTGTGGAAACGGGCTTACCAAAAACACGGTGATTGGCTCGGCAGTGTTGTTTATGAAGACCCGTGGCTTGCCGGCGGTCATAATGGCCTTTCCAACGCGGAAGACCCGCTTGAGCCGCAAGACCCTTACCCGCGTGTTGCGGCGCTGCGCAGCATGATGAATAAATTTGGCCTTCAGCATGTTCCGATTATTATGGCCGGCGGTGTCTGGTATCTGCGCGACTGGGCCCATTGGATCAATAATCCGGAAATCGGCCTTATTGCTTTTCAATATGGAACGCGGCCTTTGCTGACGAAAGAAAGCCCGATCCCCACGATTTGGAAAGATGCCCTGACCAAACTCAAAGAAGGCGACATTCTGCTTCATCGTTTCAGCCCGACAGGCTTTTATTCCTCTGCGGTGCATAATCGTTTTTTGGGCCAGCTGGAGAGCCGTTCTGAACGGCAGGTTAAATTCAAGTCCAAACAAACAGAAGATTTTTCCGCAGAAATTCAGGCTGGAAAACGAAAATATTTTGTACAACCGGAAGATAAGCCCAAGGTCGACAGCTGGATTGCCAGCGGTTATAACGAGGCGATGAAAACGCCGGACGATACATTGATATTTACCACGCTTGCGGAATGTCAGGAAATTCGTCAGGATCAAAAAGACTGCATGGGCTGCCTCAGCCAATGCAAATTCTCCAATTGGTCAGAAAATCCGGACACAAAATATTCCACAGGACGGGGGGCAGACCCCCGCAGCTTCTGTATTCAGAAGACGCTGATGGATATTGCCCACGGCGGCCCACTGGAAAATAACCTGATGTTTGCCGGTCATTCGGCCGCTAATTTTTCCACGGACCCTTTCTTCAGCAATGGCTTTGTGCCAACGGTCAAGGAACTGGTTAACCGGATTCTTACCGGAGATTAAGCCCAAAATTTAGCCCAAAATTTAGCCCAAAATTTAGCCTAGAATTAATCAAAAATCAGCCAAAGGATGATGGCTGTTTATTATTATGACAAAAAGGCGTAATATAGTCTCCGGGTTTCTCAACCGATGGATATGAATATGCATGACAAGGCCTCAGCCCAGAATATGGAAAGTCAGAATATAGAAAGACCTTTCACGCGCGTCATACATAAATTGCAGGATGCGGGCCTTCGCCCAACGCGCCAGCGCATGGCCTTGGCAAAATCTTTGCTGGAAGGGCCAAGCCGGCATGTGACGGCAGAAAGCCTTCATCGGGAAATGCATCAGGCCAATATCAATATTTCTCTGGCCACCATATATAATTGTCTGCATCAGTTTACGGACGCGGGGCTTCTGCGAGAAGTTGTCGTGGATTCGCGTCGGACATATTTTGATACCAATATATCGGAACATCACCATTATTTTATGGTGGCAGAAGGCCGTTTGGAAGATGTGCCGGACGGCGTTATAAATATTGATATGTTACCGGATGTACCGCCGGGTAAAGTTTTTTCCCGTGTCGAGGTGATCATCCATGTTTCGGATGATAGCTAGGGACTGGAATATTCAGGCTTGGCAGCGGCGGTTATTTCAGCACTTCCCCGCGCAAGGTTCCCCAAAACACGGATTGCCTGAGCCATCCTTTAAACCCATTCACGTCAATTTTGCACCAGCCTTCCCGGCATATTTTAATTTTGCCGATAACGCCGGCTTCGGCGATGACAGCAACCGGCTGATCCAGAGCAGGCTCTTTTAACAACGCCTGTTGGTCGGCGATGATCAGGGCGTTGCGTTTGCTGGATACCAAGGGTCCCCAGACCCAGCCACGGGCGCCTTCTGAGTCAACTATTTTCCGCCAATCCTTGTATTCTGCGATCACTTTAACGGGAAGCCCGGCTTTCTTGAATACCCATATTATGGGGTAATTTCCATTGGGGCCGGTTCTGACATTAACGGTATTTTTGGCCAGAGAAACATAGCGGGGTATGAGATAACCGGATGGGCCGAGTATGGTTTTCTCTTGGGAAATTGTTTCCTGTGCCGTTTTCTCCTGCGCCGTCACTGGAAATATTGCTGTGCCAATCGTCATGGAACAGATCATTATGAAGATCAGGGGACATTTTGCCATTCTGTTGTTTCTCCGGATGAAAAATGCGCAAATATTTTCTGAATTTTCTGGCTAATATTGATTGATAGGTTTGAACCGGTCAAGTATTTCTGTTAGACATGATAGTGAATGAGAAGGTGACCACAAGCCTTTTTATATGTCCAGAGATAAAAATAAGAGATAAAAATAATCGGAGTTCCGAATGTCTGCCAAAAAACCACTGGTGATTGTCACACGAAAGCTGCCTGATATTATTGAAACACGGATGATGGAATTATTTAATGTCCGTCTTAATCTGGATGATCAGGCCTTCAGCTCTTCTGACATGGCCGAGGCGGTGCGGGAGGCGGATATTCTGGTGCCAACCGTGACGGACCGGCTGGACAGCAGAATGTTGGCGCAGGCGTCGCCCAATTTGAAATTAATTGCCAATTACGGCGCGGGTGTGGATCATATCGACCTGGCTTCTGCCCGCCAGCGCGGAATCACTGTGACCAATACGCCCGGTGTTTTGACCGAGGATACCGCGGACATGACCATGGCGTTATTGCTGGCGGTTCCCCGGCGCCTTATTGAAGGCGTGCGCTTGCTTCAGGACGGCGAATGGACAGGCTGGGCGCCAACGGGCCTGCAAGGCTCACGCATCTGGGGCAAACGCCTTGGTATTGTTGGCATGGGCCGTATTGGTCAAGCGGTTGCCCGCAGGGCCAAGGCTTTTGGTCTGTCAATTCATTACCATAATCGCCACCGCATAAGCACGGCGGCCGAAGAAGAATTGGAAGCCACCTATTGGGAAAGCCTGGACCAGATGCTGGCCCGTATGGACATTATTTCTGTGAATTGCCCCCATACGCCGGCCACATACCATCTTTTATCGGCCCGCCGCTTAAAGCTTATGCAAAAACATGCCTATATCATCAATACATCCCGGGGCGAGGTGATTGATGAAAGCGCACTGATCCGTATGCTGGTTGCCGGGGAACTGGCCGGTGCGGGGCTGGATGTATTCGAAAATGAACCGGCAGTAAACCCGCGATTTCTTGAAATGCCAAATGTGGTGGCCTTGCCCCATATGGGATCCGCAACCCTTGAGGGCCGAAATGATATGGGGGAGAAGGTCCTGATCAATATTAAAACCTTCTCCGATGGCCATAACCCACCAGACCGGGTGCTGGAAGACTGGGTTTAAATCAAGATTATTTTTTACACCAAGATTATTTTTTACATATGGGGCATTCCGGGTCTTTGGGTAGTTTAATGGTGCGCGTGACAGCGCTCAGACCATCATATAACAAAAGCCTTCCGGTCAGGCTGTCGCCCAGATCAAGCAGTTCTTTCAATATTTCGACAGCTTGCAGGCTGCCCAGCACACCGGCCACCGCGCCCAAAATCCCGGCTTCGGCGCAATTGCCCACATTTCCGGGGTGCTGCGGGATGAAACAGCGATAACATGGCGCATCACTCCGGTAGCCTTTAAAAGTGCTGATCTGGCCATCAAACTGGCTTAAGGCCGCGGATACAAAAGGTATTCTAAGCTTTAAACAGATATCATTGACCAGAAAACGGGTATCAAAATTATCACAGCCATCGGCCAGAATGTCATAATCCCTGATGATATCTTCGGCGTTGTCCCTGGAAAGTCTTTCGGGGAAACTAATGATATTCACATCCGGATTTATGCGCCTTATCATCTCTTTGGCGCTATCGGTTTTCAACTGCCCGACCTGGTCTGTCGTATGAATGATTTGTCGCTGAAGATTGCTTAAATCAACGATGTCATCATCAATGACCCCAATCGTCCCGACGCCCGCCGCCGCCAGATAAAGAATGAGCGGGCTGCCAAGCCCCCCGGCCCCAATGACAAGCACGCGCGCGTCCAGAAGTTTTTTCTGCCCGGCGCCGCCAACCTGTTTCAGGATGATATGGCGGGCATATCGGTCCAGCTGATCATCATTCAGGGTCATTGGCAGGGTCATTGGCAGGATCATTCATTGGGTTATCTTCACCATCAATATTAATTTCCACATCTTCATAATCTGCGGGTAAAATAACGAAAATATCATCGGGTTTTTTGATGAAATCCTCGGGGCGTGCCACTTCCTCGCCGTTGCGCATCAGGGCGAATTCTTCGAGGTCAACCGCCCGCGCCTCAGCACATATACGCTCTATGGTCAGATCTTCTGCGTCAAGTGTGGATTCTGTCCCCTGAACCCGCAAAATTACCTTCGCCATAAATTTAAAGCCCTTCAAATAGCGGGGTTGATAAATACCGTTCTGCGAAAGAGGGGATAATGACAACGATGGTTTTGCCGTTCATATCGGGGCGTTCTGCTATCTCAAGGGCGGCGGCGACGGCGGCCCCCGATGAAATTCCCACGGGGATACCTTCATATTTTGCCACATTTCGCGCCACTTCAAAAGAGGTTTCATTGCCGATGGTCAAGACATCATCCACATATTCAGTCGCCAGTATTTCAGGGATAAATCCGGCCCCGATGCCCTGGATTTTATGGGGGCCGGGCTGTCCGCCGGATAGAATCGGGCTGTCTTCCGGCTCAACCGCGATCATACGAATATCCGGATTTTTTTCTTTTAAGGCCCGGCCCACGCCGGTAATCGTTCCGCCGGTGCCAACGCCTGATATGATAACATCCACCTTGCCGCCCGTATCATTCCAGATTTCCCGGGCCGTTGTTATTTCATGAATGGCCGGGTTGGCGGGGTTGGCAAATTGCTGAGGCATGACGGCATCAGCGCTGGAGGCCACTATTTCTTCTGCCCGCGCAATGGCGCCCTTCATGCCGAGCGGTGCCGGGGTCAGTTCAAGTTTCGCGCCCAGTATAAGCAGCATTTTGCGCCGTTCCAGCGACATGCTTTCCGGCATCACAAGGGTCAGGTCATAGCCTTTTGCCGCGCAAACAAAGGCCAGCGCAATACCAGTATTGCCGGATGTTGGCTCAATAATTTTGGTGGATGCTTTGATTTTTCCCTGTTTTTCAAGGTCAGCTATCATCGCCGCCCCTATTCTGTCCTTGACCGAGCCCAAAGGATTGAAAAATTCCAGTTTAAGTAAAATTTCCGCCCGTTCTGGATTGTCCTCTTGCCCTAAATGATTGAGGCGTACCAGCGGGGTGTTGCCCAAGGTTTCAATAATATTATCGTAAATTTTACCTCGGCCCTTGGTGCCAATATCTGTAACTTTGTCTGAAGTTGGCATGTTATGCCTCCTGTCGTTAGATGGTAAATGTGAAATTATTTGTGGTATCTGTCTCGACACCTTCATTCATGGCTTGCTGACATAAATCCTGTAATGTCACCCGATTAAGTTTTTCAAGAATGTCCCTGTTCAGACTTTCAATCAGGGGATTGATGACCTTGATTCCCATGGGGGACTGGGACAGGGCCTCCTTTTTGTCTTTCTTTAAGTCCATATTATTGACCACCTGAACAATCTCGCCAACGGAAACCCGCCGCCTTTCCCGGGCCAGATTATAGCCGCCCTTGGGGCCTCTGACACCTTTTAATATGCCCGCGCGAACCAATTGTTGCATCACTTGCTCAAGATAGCGCTGCGGGATTTCCTGCCGGCGGGTGATGTCGCGGGATTGCACCGGCCCCGTGCGGCCATTATAGGCCACATCCACAACAGCTTCCAAAGCATAAATCATTCGTTTGGTTAGGCGAAACATAGTGATCTCCTCTGGTTAGCCTTTTGTCCCGGTTGAGCCAAAACCCCCGACCCCGCGATCGGTATCATCAAGGCTCTCCCGCGCCGCCCATGTGATTTGGGTGACGGGGGCGATGACCATTTGCGCCATACGCATGCCACGGGTGATGATGAAATCTTCCGTGCCATGATTGATCAGGATGATTTTTACCTCACCCCGATAATCCGCATCGATGGTACCGGGGCTGTTCAAGACGGTTACGCCATTCTTCCAGGCAAGGCCCGAGCGGGGCCGGATCTGCGCTTCAAACCCGGAGGGCAGCGCCATGGCAAAGCCGGTCGGCACCAAAAGCCGCTGGCCTGCCTTCAGAATAAGGTCATCGCTGATCGCCGCCATAAGATCCATGCCCGCACTGCTGGCTGTTTCATATTCCGGTTGTTTTAATCCCGCGCCATGGGGCAGCTGTTGAAAAGCAACTTGTGTCATTATATTTCCTGATTGAGGTTATGTTATGTGTAAAATCCAGCAATTTTCCGGGCTAAATTCTTTGCAATTTCATCTTTATGGCCCGGGGCCCAATCTTCTCTGTCTTTATCCTGGCCGGTGAATAATATTACTTTGTTGTAATCACCGCCCATGACAGAGGGGCCGTTCGTGGTTGATACGTCATTGGCCATAATCCAGTCACAGCCTTTTCTGTTTAATTTGGCCTGCGCATTTGCCGCGATATTTTCCGTTTCGGCAGCGAAACCAATAACGAGTTCCGGCCTGTTGACCTTATCCGTACTGAGAATTTTCAGGATATCGGGATTTTCTGTAAGCTGTAAGGTCGGCAAACTGCCGTCTTGTTTTTTGATTTTCTGACCCGCGCAGTTTGACACCCGCCAATCGGCAACCGCCGCGACGCAAATGGCCACATCTGCGGGCAGGGCATTCTGGCAGGCCGCCAGCATTTCGGCGGCGGATTCAACGGGGATCATTTGAAGGCCGGCGGGCGCGGCAAGATTTGTCGGGCCGGAAACCAGGGTCACTTTTGCCCCCAAGGCCGCCAGCGCGCGGGCGATGGCGTAACCTTGCTTGCCGGATGAGCGATTGGCCATATAACGCACAGGGTCAATGGCTTCATAGGTGGGGCCGGCGGTGATCAGGATATGCTTGCCCGTTAAGGCTCCCGAAGGCTCAAAAAAAAACTCTATGGCCTTTATCATGTCATCCACCTCAGCCAGTCGGCCCATGCCTTCTTCGCCGCAGGCCAATTCACCGCTGCCGGGCGGAATGATGTGAACCCCGTCTTCTTTTAATTGCGCCAAGTTACGCCGGGTTGCGGCATGTTCCCACATCTGGCTGTTCATGCTCGGCGCGATCATCACGGGTTTATCGGTGGCCAGCAAGGCGGTAGTGGCCAGATTATCGGCAATGCCCGCCGCCATTTTGGCCATCATATTGGCCGTGGCCGGAGCCACCAGAATAAGGTCAGCTTCCCGTGACAGGCGGATATGACCCATTTCGACTTCATCGGTCAGGGAGAATAAATCCGTATAGACCTTTTCACCGCTGAGGCCGCTGATGGACAGGGGGGTGACAAATTCTGCGCCGCTGCGGGTCAGAATTACGCGCACGGTCATGCCCTTCTCCCGCAGGCGGCGAATGAGATCAAGGCATTTATAGGCCGCAATGCCGCCGCCAATGATGAGCAATAATCGTTTTCCGTCCAGAGGACTCGTATTTTTCACTGTTGTATTTTTTGGGGTCATATATCCAGTGTAAGAAGAAAAAACCGTAAAATCAATAGAACTACGAAAAAAAGATGTTAATTAGAATATATATACAGGCTGTAAAAAACAAGGCTGCCAATAATCCCGCCCATAAGGCCATATAAGAATAGTTTCAGGATATTGCGCTGTTGGTTGTTTTGAGACATTTTGGCGGCGGCGCGGGCGGTGTGGGCCAGCCCCTCCAGATCATCCAGAATTTTCGGGATTCGATTTAAGCTATCAAGTGCCTTTTCGGTAAAATCACGGATTTTGGCCTTAGGGCCCAGATTATCAAGCATCCATTTTTCGATGATCGGGCGCGAGGCTTCCCACATATTGATTTCCGGATAGAGGTCAAGCGCCACGCCTTCAACGGTAACCATGGTTTTTTGCAGCAAAATAAGCTGTGGCTGGGTCTGCATATTGAAGGTTTCGGTGGTTTCAAAAAGCTGAGCCAGCAATTTACCCACGGAAATTTCCGCAACCGGCTTTCCGGCGATAGGGGCGCCAATGGCGCGAATGGCCTGGGTGAATTTTTCCAGAGACTGATCATTCGGCACATAGCCAATATCAAAATGGGCGCGGGCAATCAGCGCGTAATCTTCGGTGATAAAGCCATAAAGAATTTCCGCCAGACAGCGGCGGGTTTTTTTGTCAATGCGGCCCATGATGCCAAAATCAATGGCGGTGATTTTATTGTCCTCGCAGGCAAATAAGTTGCCTTGATGCAGGTCCGCATGAAAAAAACCGAAATTCAAGGCTTGGGTCAGGAAACTATGAATCAGCCCTTCGGCCAGAGCCTTCGCGCTATATCCGGCCTTCGCGATGTCATCTTTGCGGGAAAAGGGAATGCCGTCCACAAGGCTGGTGCATAAGATACGCCGGCATGTCAGGTCCCAATCCACATCGGGCACGGTATAATCCGCATTGCCCGTGCTATTGCCCTTTAATTCTGATGCAGCGGCAGCCTCATAGCGCAGATCCAGTTCAAGGGCGATGGTTTCAGAAATGGTTTCAACCACCGACGTGGGTTTCAAGCGCCGCGCCTTGGCCGAAAAACGCTCCATAATTCGGGCGAGCCACAGAAAACTTTCCAGATCACGGGCAAAGGCCTTTTCAATGCCCGGGCGCAAAACTTTTACGGCGACGGGACGGCCTTCTGTTGTGGTGGCAAAATGAACCTGGGCGATTGAGGCGGCGGCCACAGGCTCTTGATCAAATTCTTTAAATAACGCGCTCAGAGGCGCGCCCAATTCCTCTTCGATAATCCGCACGGCCTCTTCGCCGGGAAAGGCAGGAACCTTGTCCTGCAAACGCATGAGATCAAGCGCCATTTCCGGCCCGACGATATCAGGCCGGGTCGCCATGGCCTGTCCGATTTTGATAAAGCTGGGGCCAAGGGACTGGAAAGCTTCCACAAGATTATGGCCCGGTTTTTCTTCTGATGAGGGTATTTTAAATTTCCGGATTTTACGAAGGCGGCTCAACGCCCTGGGCTGCGTGCCAAATAGTGACAGTAAGTCCATCAGGGCATCATGGCGACTCAGCACAAAAGAAATCCGGATCAAATGACCCATATGGCGCAGGCTTTTCAGCATATCATATCTTCCAGCCGGAATGCAGGGCGACAATACCGCCGGTCATATTGCGGTAGGTCACCCGTTTAAATCCGGCTTCCTCAATCATGACTTTAAATTTTTCCTGAGGCGGAAACTGGCGAATGGATTCCACCAGATATTGATATGAGTCCCGGTCCCCCGTGATCATTTCCCCAAACCTTGGCAACAGGTGAAAGCTATAGGCCTCATATATTTTATCTAGAAACGGCATGTCCAGTTTGCTGAATTCAAGGCACAGGAATCGCCCGCCCGGTTTCAATATGCGGTAAGCCTCGGCCAGGGCCTTATCAATATTGGTGACATTACGAATGCCAAACGCGATGGTATAGGCCTCAAAACTGCTGCCGGGAAAGGCGAGCGATTCGGCATTGCCGCAGACCCAGTCAATATTCTTTAATATCCCCCGGTCAATGGCCCGGTCGCGCCCCACATCCAGCATTTGCGCGTTAATATCACAAACGGTGACTTTGGCCGCTTTAAAATCAGCTGCAGAATCATCGCCGCCGCGTTTGTTCGCAGCTTCCAGAAACCGAAAGGCAATATCCCCGGTGCCGCCGGCCACATCCAGCAGGCGCATGCCGGCTTCTGGCCGAAGCGTGCGAATCAGGGCATCTTTCCATAACCGGTGCAATCCGCCGCTCATCACGTCATTCATCACGTCATATTTTTTGGCCACACTGTCAAATACATTGCGGACCAGACCTTGTTTGCTGTCTTTATCCACAGTCCTGAAACCAAAATGAGTGGTTTGTTCTGTGTTATCGGGGTCATTTTCCTTTATCATGTTGCGAAACATAAACCACTGGTTCACCCTATGCCAGTTCTTTAAACCAAATTGGGCCAGTTTTTTTAACGTGAATAAAGTAGAAAGATACCGACAATGCCCGAATTGCCAGAAGTTGAAACTGTGAAGCGCGGCATCATTCCCCTGCTGGAAGGCCGGCGGATTTTTCAGGTGATTCAGCGGCGCGACAAGCTGCGCATACCGCTGCCGGAAAATTTTGCGGCCCGGCTGCGCGGCTGCCGGGTGGAACAGATTACCCGGCGGGCGAAATATTTGCTGTTTTATCTTGATCAGGGGGAAATTTTGATCTGTCATCTGGGCATGTCAGGAAAAATGACCCTGAAAGCCGCAGCGGACAGAGATCGGCCGGATAAATTTGAAAAACATGATCATATCATTCTCGAGACGGATCGTCATGATCTGATTATTTTTAACGACCCCCGCCGCTTTGGCTTGATGACATTATGTGGTCAGGATGAGCTGGATCAACATCCGTTATTTTGTAAAATGGGGCCGGAGCCCCTGGGCAATGAATTTAACGGACAATATTTATATGAGAAAATCATAAATCGCCGGTCCCCGATCAAGACTATTCTGCTGGATCAGCGAGTCGTTGCCGGTTTGGGTAATATTTATGTTTGTGAGGCCCTGTTTCAGGCCGGTATTTCCCCCGAAAGAAAAGCCTGCCATATCAACCGGTCAGAGGCAGATAAAATGGTGCCGATTATTCGCCTTATTTTGGAGGATGCCATCAAGGCCGGTGGCTCCAGTTTAAAGGATTATGCCCGTGTGGACGGGGAATTGGGTTATTTTCAACATAGCTTTAAAGTCTATGGCCGGGCCGGCGAAAATTGCGTCAATTCGGGATGCCCTCACAGGATTGAACGGGTCATTCAAAGCAATAGATCGACATTTCATTGTCCTGCTTGTCAAGATTAGCTATTCTGCGGTCATGTTTTATGATTCTTTTTTATATGTGATGCGCCGCGCCGCATTGGCTTTGTTGCTTATACCCTTGCTTATATCTTGGGGCGGGACTTTCGCGGCATCCGCAGAAGAGCCGCTCTTGTCCGCTTTGGATATTCCCCTGATGCCGGGTTACGCAGAAGATGATAGCCGCCGGGTGGTCTTTGATACCCCCGAAGGCCGCATTATTCAGATTCGCGTTGTGGGGCCCGCTGGCGCGCAAAAAGCGGTCGAATTTTATCAGCTGGTTCTGCCGTCTCTGGCATGGGATCAAATGTCAAAGCAAGAAATTGATAGCGCGCCCGATGGCGCGGATTGTAAAAAGCGTTGCCTTATGTTGCGGCGGGGCGGTGAAATTCTGAAGATGAAGGTCGTTGAAGAAAAAACGCAAACGGTGATATATTTTTCTGTTAGCCCGGAATGAGGCCAATTTTGATGAATGGCGAAACACTGCCTTGTATATTTGGGGCAGACCATATATATCCGGATAAATTTTAAATCTCGCAGGGGATATTTCCCCCATAGTTAAGGCCCCATAGTTAAGGCCCGATAGTTAAGGAGAGTAATGACATGTCCTATCAGATGATTTTGGTTGATTGCAACAAGCCTGTGGGCTTGATCACATTAAACCGCCCCGAGGCCCTGAATGCCCTGAATGGTCAGCTTATGGATGAGCTTACCTCTGCGCTTTTGGCTTTTGAGGCCGATGACGATATTCGCGCCATTGTTATTACGGGCAGTGCCAAGGCCTTTGCGGCCGGCGCCGACATCAAGGAAATGCAATCCATGGATTTTGTGGAGGCCTATATGAAGGACTTCATTACGGCCAACTGGGAAGAGGCCTCCCGGTGCCGCAAGCCGATCATTGCGGCGGTTGCAGGCTATGCGCTTGGCGGTGGCTGCGAGCTTGCCATGATGTGTGACTTTATTCTGGCCGCCGATAATGCCAAATTTGGTCAGCCGGAAATTAAGCTGGGCGTGATCCCGGGGGCCGGCGGCACCCAGCGCCTGACCCGTTTTGTGGGCAAATCAAAGGCCATGGAAATGGTGCTTACAGGCCGGATGATGGATGCTGAAGAGGCGGAACGTTCAGGGCTGGTGAGCCGAATAATCCCCGTGGATGATCTGGTCGAAGAGGCCCTGAAGACCGCCCGCAAGATCGCCGACCTTTCCCTGCCATCTGTGATGATTGCCAAGGAAAGCGTAAATAAAGCCTATGAAACCACCTTGAAAGAAGGCGTTATGTTTGAACGCCGTGTTTTCCATTCTTTGTTTGCTACGGAAGACCAAAAAGAGGGTATGGCGGCGTTTGCAGAGAAAAGAACGGCTAAATTCAAACATAAATAGTGGCCATAAATAGTGGGCCGCAAGCGGCAAAATCAGGTATTTCTTGCGGCAAGTCCCGACTTTTTGATGAGCATGGCCCTTTTTGGGCAAATATCTTGAAAAGCTTGTTGACCAATGGGTTGGTCATGGTTATAAGCCACCACTTGAAATTGGATCAAAAAAAATTACAGCCCCTGATTCTCCTGAGACGATGAAACAGTAGAGAATTCGGGCTATTGCAAAGAAAGACAGGCACCCCTGATGGCTAATTTACTGCAGTCTAAAAAAAGAATTCGCGCCAATGCCCGGCGCGCAGAAGTTAATAAATCACGCAAAAGCCGGATTCGGACTTTTGTTAAAAATGTTGAACTGGCTCTGGAAAGTGGAAACGCTGAAGAAGCCAGCGCAGCGTTGAAGGCGGCGCAACCAGAATTGATGCGCGGCGTGACAAAGGGCGTTATGCATAAAAAAACCGCTTCCCGTAAAGTTTCCCGTCTGGCGAAACGGGTGAAAGCTTTGTCGGCATAAAATACGCGTCATATTTCCGAGTCGCACGAACATATCCGGCGAGTCCCGCATAGAATGTGAAAAGATAAGCTGAACCAATGCCGGTTCAGCTATTTTTTTGCCCGAAAGTGACCTCAGGCAGGATGAATTTTGGGTCATGTCAAAATGGGACAGGTGTGACTATTATGCATCACACCAGATATGGTGTTCTGTTCCCCAGTCAAGCCATATTCTGTCCATCAATAGTGATTATTTTAAGATGAAACGCTTGCCAGAAAATTGTGGGACATGTAACTTATGGGTGGTTCAAGAGGGATTTGTCGACATAGCAAACCACAATATTCATAACAAACAACGTGAGAAATCTGAATCACATAATGATGTGAAGCGGAGCAAGGGGTTTATTCGGGAATTTTTGTGCCTGCAGCAATATAAATAGCCGGGGCGAGGCGTCTTGCGCTCAGGATTTTGGATTTGGCGGCAATTTGGATCAGGCGGGAATCAGATATTAGATGCCAGATATTAGATGCGCGGCCCAAAAAATAAAAAGAATAAGAATAAGAAATAAATGTTGAAAAATAAGATATGAGTTATACGGGTGATGTGTCGGTTGAAGAGGCTTGGGCGGCCCTTTCTGCGGAGGATAAAGCCATATTGGTGGATGTTCGCACGCAGGCTGAATGGGTTTTCGTTGGTACATGTGATTTGTCAGAGCTTGGCAAGTCGCCGCTATTAATCAGTTGGCAGGAATTTCCCCATATGGAAATCAATCCGAATTTTACTCAAATGATTATGGCGCAAACCGTGGGCGGCCAAGCCATACAGAAGGACTGGCCACTTTATTTTTTATGCCGGTCAGGGGTGCGCTCCCAATCGGCGGCGGCCGCGATGGTCGCGGCCGGTTTTGAAAAATGTTTCAATATTCTGCATGGCTTTGAAGGGGTGCGGGATCATGACGGCCATAGGGGCATAAAAAGCGGCTGGAAAGCGGCGGGTCTTCCTTGGGTGCAGGGTTAGCCAGGGTAAAATAAAAATAGAAAAATTGATGGGCAGGGGTATCGCAAAAAATGAGTTTGGTTGTGGCGGCGCAAAAAGAAATTACGGGAATGGGAATGGAAGCGGACTGGGCAAGAGTTCTGGGCAGATTACGGACGGAGTTTGATGACAGCGTTTTTAACAGCTGGTTTAAACCGCTGGCGTTGGTTAATATTGAGGATGGCTGCGCGGTGATGGCGGCGCCAACACGTTTCATGCGCAATTGGCTGGAATCAAATTATGCCGATCGCATCAGACATGTCTGGAGAGATGAAAATTCTGATGTATCGGACATCAGCTTCATTGTTTTGTCCGGTTTCACGGCGGACAGTAATCCCGATGACGCCGGCAATGAACCGCAAAAATCATCTTACGATGCGGCGGATAATGAAGCAGGCCGTAAACAGAAAAACCCGGCAACCGGCGTTAGCGACACCAGAGAGAGCGAGTTCGGGGCGCCGCTGGATCCGCGTTTTACCTTTGACAGTTTTGTGGTCGGCAAATCCAATGAGCTGGCCTATGCGGCGGCGCGGCGCGTTGCGGAAAATGAGGATGTGCATTTTAACCCGTTATTCCTGCACGGGGGCGTTGGGCTTGGCAAGACGCATCTGATGCATGCCATCGCCTGGGCCAACCGGCTGGCCTTTCCGTCCCGCCGGGTGGTCTATCTGTCCGCAGAACAGTTCATGTATCAATTCGTCAGCTCCATTCGCTATAAAGATACCATGTCATTCAAGCAGAAATTCCGTTCTGTGGATCTTTTGATGATTGATGACCTGCAATTCATTGCCAACAAACAATCCACTCAGGAAGAATTTTTTCATACTTTTAATGCGCTGATCGACCATCGCCGGCAGGTGATTATTTCTGCGGATCGCTCCCCGACGGATATGGAGGGGATTGAGGAACGCATACGCTCGCGCCTTGGCTGGGGTCTGGTGGCGGATATCCATCCGACCGAATATGAACTTCGCCTTGGCATTTTGCAGCAAAAGGCCAATAAAATCCCGGAAGTTGACATCAGCTCATCCGTGCTTGAATTCCTGGCCCGCAAAGTCACCTCTAATGTGCGGGAACTGGAAGGCGCGCTCAACAGGATGATCGCCCATGCCACCCTCATTGGCCGCCCCATAACGCTTGAAATGACGCAGGAAGTATTACAGGACTTGCTCAGGGCCAACGTGCGGCGGGTCAATATTGATGAAATACAGCGCCGTGTGGCGGATTATTTTAATATCCGCCTGTCCGACCTTCTGTCAGCCCGCCGCGCTCGACTGGTCGCGCGCCCGCGTCAGGTCGCCATGTATCTGGCAAAGAAATTGACGGCAAAATCCTTGCCGGACATTGGCCGGCAATTCGGAGGCCGTGATCATACGACCGTTATGCATGCCGTGAAGCGCATTGATGAATTGCGCCTTGCGGATAGCGTTCTGGAGGAAGATATTCAACATCTTGAACGAATTTTAGGCACCTGATTCACATCATTCATTACGCCGGGGACTCTTTCGTTGACGGCGGTGTGCGGCATCTGCGCGACTCGGGGGGAGTCAACAGCTTAAACCCCAAAAAAACCTTTGATCGTTCCGGTCAATATGCTAGTCTCTGAAGAAGAAATTCATCAGGGAGAAATGGCTTTTTGTGCCAGAAGGTGATGATCAAAAACAAGTAAACATGAAGATGAGAAGCGCGAATAAAATATGAAGCTTACTATTGAACGAAGTGCGTTGTTAAAGTCACTGGGCCACATTCAAAGTGTTGTGGAAAAACGCAATACGATCCCGATTTTATCCAATGTTTTGCTGGAATGCGATGGGGGGCAGTTGAATATGGCCGCAACCGATCTTGATCTGGCTATTTCAGAAGCGGTCACGGCACAGGCGGCCTTGCCGGGGGGAATCACAGCGCCCGCGCATACGCTTTATGACATTGTTCGCAAACTGCCGGACGGCGCGCAGGTGGAGCTGGCTTATGATGAGGATAGCCAACGATTGAGCATCCGCGCGGGCCGCTCGCGCTTTACGTTATCCTGCCTGCCGCGAGAAGATTTTCCGGTTATGTCCGAGGGTGATTTGCCCCATGTGTTTGATGTGCCCGCCGCAAATTTAAAGCGCCTGATTGACAAGACACGTTTCGCCGTCTCGACGGAGGAAACGCGGTATTATCTCAATGGTATTTATCTTCATACAGCCGAAGATGACGACGGGGGCGCTGTTCTTCGCGGGGTGGCCACGGATGGCCACCGTCTGGCGCGGTTTGATATGGAACAACCTGAAGGGTCGGGCGACATGCCGGGCGTGATTGTGCCGCGCAAGGCTGTGGGCGAATTACGGAAACTGATGGATGAATTTGAGGGCGACGTTAAAGTATCCCTGTCGGAAACAAAAATCCGTTTCACTTTTGCGGATATTGTGCTGACGTCCAAATTGATTGATGGCACCTTCCCGGACTATAGCCGCGTTATCCCCGAAGGCAATGACAAGATCATGGAAATTGACAGCAAGCAATTTGCGGAGGCCGTGGACCGGGTCTCAACGATTTCCACGGAAAAAACCCGCTCTATTAAATTATCCTTAAGTGATGGAAATCTGAAACTTTCTGTTAATAGCCCCGATCAGGGCACAGCCAAGGAGGAGGTCGCCGCGTCCTATAGTGCGGATGATATGGAAATAGGGTTTAATTCCCGCTATTTGCTGGATATTCTAAGCCAGATAGAAGGCGATGTCGCGCAGCTGGTGCTGGCGGATTCTACGGCACCGACTATTTTGAAGGATTTGACCGACGATGGCGCACTTTATGTTCTTATGCCCATGAGAGTGTGATGAGAGTGTGATGGCGAAACATGCGCAGAATATTAGGGCCCGGTGAGCAATCTGGTGCAGCTTGATAAAATAAGGCCGCATAATCGGCAAGAAACCCATGTACCCCCCCTTATGGGCGCGGCGCGCAGGGGCTTTGGCGTGCCGGATCTTTATGTGGGGCGCCTGCAGTTGACAGATTTTCGGTCTTATGGGCGGGTTACGCTTGTGCCGGAATCCCGGCCCGTTGTGCTGACAGGCCCAAACGGGGCCGGCAAAACCAATATCCTCGAAGCTTTATCCTTTCTGTCTCCGGGGCGCGGCCTTCGCGGGTGCCGGCTCTCGGAAGTAAGCCGGCTGGCCACGGGCAATATAGAAAATTCGAAAGAGAATGACCCGTTAGGCCGTTCCCATCCATCGCTGTGGGCCGTGGCCGCCCGTCTGGAAACGCCGGATGGCACCATGAATCTGGGCACCGGAATGGTATCTGGTCAGGAGCAGATGGCATTACAGGACGCTGATTTCTCCAAAGAGATTAGCCCCAAAGACAGTAACCCCAAAGACAGTAACCAAAGAGATAAGCGCATTGTCCGTATCGACGGCGAGAATGGCGCAAGCCCTGCCGTATTCGGTGATATTTTACAGGTGGCCTGGCTGACGCCGCAGATGGACCGTCTGTTCATAGAGGCGCCATCAGGACGCAGGCGGTTTTTGGACAGGATTGTTGCCAATTTTCACTCTTCCCATATTCGGCAGGTTAATGCCTATGAGCGGGTCATGCGTGAAAGAAACCGGCTTTTGCAGGATGGCTCAGGGGGCGGTGATGGCGTCTGGCTTGATGCATTGGAAGGCCGCATGGCGGCGCACGGCGTTGCTGTGGCGGCGGCAAGGCTGGATGCCATGGACAGGCTGGCTGGTGCCATAGAGGAAACCACATCATCTTTTCCCTGCGCCATATTGACGGTGGATGGCTTGCTTGAAAATGGCCTGCTGGCAGGGCCGGCCCTTACGGTGGAAGAAGATTTTCGCAAGGCCTTGCGGGATGCGCGCGGCGCAGATGCCCGAAGTGGCCGGACAAATGCCGGGCCTCATAAAACAGATCTTATTGTCCATCACAAGGATAAAAATATGCCTGCCGCGCTATGCTCAACGGGCGAACAAAAGGCCTTGTTGATCGGGATCACGCTTGCCAGCGCCCGCATTACGGCCACGTCCTTTGGGGCGGCACCAATATTGCTTCTGGATGAGGTGGCAGCGCATCTTGACAAGCTTCGGCGGGCTTCACTGTTTGATGAACTTGCCGCACTGGGGTCTCAGGTCTGGCTTACGGGTACAGACCGGATATTGTTTGATGAACTGGAAGGCCGGGCATGCTATTATCAGGTGGAAAATAGCCGAGTGACGGAAGAATGATTTTTTTTGCCAAACTATAAAATAATTTTATTTGGCACCATATATTAAAGGACAAGGGTTTATGTCTGACGAAATTAAAATGAAGGATGCTACCGAGGGCGCAGAAGAATATGGCGCGGATTCCATCAAGGTTCTCAAGGGCCTTGATGCGGTACGCAAACGCCCGGGCATGTATATTGGCGATACCGAAGATGGATCGGGCCTTCATCATATGGTGTTTGAGGTATCCGACAATGCCATTGATGAATCTCTGGCCGGCTATTGCGACCTTGTCTTGGTTACGCTTAACCCGGATGGCTCCCTTTCGGTGACCGATAATGGCCGGGGAATTCCGGTGGATATCCATGAAGAAGAAGGCGTATCCGCCGCGCAGGTCATCATGACCCAGCTCCATGCGGGCGGCAAATTTGATAACAACAGCTATAAAATTTCCGGCGGATTGCACGGTGTTGGCGTGTCGGTGGTCAATGCCCTGTCCGATTATCTTGAACTGGTTATCTGGCGCAATGATAAAGAGCATTACATGCGGTTTGAAAATGGTGATGCGGTAGAAGATCTTGTGGTGGTCAAGGATGCCAAAGGCCAAACGGGCACCAAGGTGACTTTCATGCCGTCCACGTCCACCTTTGGCAATATTGAATTTGATTTTGAAAAACTGGTTCATCGTTTTCGGGAATTGGCCTTTCTGAATTCCGGTGTGCGCATTAAGCTTCAGGATAACCGTCATGCGGAAAAAGAAGAGGTCGAACTTTATTATGAAGGGGGCATTACCTCTTATGTTAAATATCTCGACCGCAGCAAAAATTCGCTCCTGCCGGAACCGATCACGGTTCGCGGAGAAAAAAATGACATTATTTTTGAGTGCGCTCTGCAATGGAATGACAGTTATCATGAAAATGTCATGTGCTTCACCAATAATATACCGCAAAGAGATGGCGGCTCCCATCTGGCGGGTTTTCGGGCCTCTTTAACCCGTACCATTAATAATTATGCCAATGAAACCGGCATTGCCAAACGGGAAAAGGTTTCCATCAGCGGTGATGACAGCCGCGAGGGCCTGACCTGTGTCTTGTCTGTGAAGGTGCCGGATCCGAAATTCTCGTCCCAGACCAAAGACAAGCTGGTCTCATCAGAAGTTCGTCCCGTGGTCGAAAGTCTGCTGAATGAAAAGCTGAGCATATGGTTCGAGGAGCATCCGCAGGAAGCCAAAATTATCATTGGTAAAATTGTTGAGGCGGCGGCGGCCCGTGAAGCGGCCCGCAAAGCCCGTGATCTTACCCGCCGCAAGGGGGCGCTGGACATATCATCCCTGCCCGGGAAACTTGCGGATTGTCAGGAACGCGATCCGGCGAAATCAGAATTATTTCTGGTGGAAGGGGATTCTGCGGGGGGCTCTGCCAAGCAGGGCCGTTCGCGGAAGAATCAGGCGATCTTGCCGCTGAAAGGTAAAATCCTTAATGTGGAGCGGGCGCGGTTTGACCGCATGCTGGGATCTCAGGAAATTGGCACCTTAATCACCGCCATGGGCACCAGCATTGGCCGCGAAGATTTTAATATTGAAAAATTGCGTTATCATAAAATCATCATCATGACCGACGCCGATGTGGACGGAGCCCATATCAGAACCCTGTTGCTGACGTTCTTTTACCGCCAGATGCCCGAATTGATTACGCGGGGCCACTTATATATTGCCCAGCCGCCGCTGTATAAAGTGGCGCGCGGCAAATCCGAAGTTTATCTGAAGGATGATCCCTCACTGGAAGATCACTTGATACAGCAGTCTTTGGGCGAAATGGTGCTGAGGCTTCATGACGGCACACAAATTGCCGGTAATGACCTGATGGCGCTGGTGGAAACCGTACGGAAAATCAGCCGAATATTAACCCATGTTCCCGGCCGGTATAATCGGGAACTGATTGAGGAGCTGGCGCTGGCAGGTGCCTTGAATCCCGCAACATTACAAGATAATGCCCAGGCAGAACTTGCCATTGCAGAAGTGGCCCGGCGCATGAATATCAAGGCGGGCGAAGGCGAAGACAGCTGGCTCGGCACCCTTGACGTGGACGGTGACGGCGTCATTTTCACTCAGGAAATACGCGGCATTAAAGATACCTACCTCATCGACAGCGCCTTTATCAATTCGGTTGAGGCGCGCGCGCTGCATGATGCCACGCCGGAGCTTAAAGAGATATTTGACAAGACATCGACCATCAGTCGCAAAGAAGATATTCATGACATTACCTTGCCCAGTGACCTGATGAAACTGGTCATGACTTATGGCCGTAAAGGGCAATCAATTCAGCGCTATAAGGGTCTTGGCGAAATGAATCCCGAGCAGCTTTGGGAAACGACTCTTGATCCGGAGGCGCGAACCTTGTTGCAGGTGAAAATTGATCATGCGGATACCGCCGATGAAATATTCTCCAAATTAATGGGGGATGTGGTGGAGCCACGGCGCGAATTCATCCAGAATAATGCGCTTAATGTCTCTAATCTGGATGTTTAGGCTTATGGGGTTTGGCTTTCAAGGGCAGTGATAATATTTTCCACATCAGAGAAAATATTTGCCCTTGAAAACGCACCATTTTCAGGAAAATAGATATTGGGCTGTTGTTTGGCAAAAAGTTTGAAGTTATCAAGGGCCTTCTTATAGCCTTTTTTCTTTAACATATAGCCCACCGGCGTTTTCAATATAAAGGGTTCCGGCATTTTTGTTGTTGATTTAACATAGCCCATATCAATGAGCTCCTGCCAGACGGCCGCTGTTTTCTGTTCGGTATTTTCCCAAACATCGCTGCCGACATGGGTGGTTAATTCTGCGCAGATATAACCCATGCCATCCGGGGCAACCGCTGCGCCATATTTGGACGGCGCACTTGCGCGGGAGATCAAATCATCTTTATCAAAATTATGAATATAGCTGTGTTTTCCGATCTGCTCTTCCGGCAGATTAAAGTAAAATAACGCGAAAGCGACGGGATGATTATAGGCGGCAAGATCGTCAGAATAGTCAATAATTTGGGCTAATTTGCCCACGTCTCCCGCCCAAAAGGTCACATCGCTGTCCATCTGCCATGTTTTCTCGGTGTCTTTGTCGCGTAAGCTAAGATGGCAGCCTTTATCTGAATGCTCGATTTTTTCACAGAAAGTGGATTTATATATTTTAACGCCAAATTCCGCGAGTTTCTTTTCTGCCTGTTCACAAAAACCTCGCATGCCGCGCTTTGCGGGATAGAATTGCCGGTAATCATTTTTTGATAAATCAACCCTGTCACCATAAAAATTAAGGGGGCTCTTCATGGATTCTACAGCAATTTTCTCATCAAGCTCAGGGTGTTTTTTCAGGAAACGGGCCATATCATCTTCCAGAAAATACAGGCGTGAGGGCAGGATAGTGTCAAAAATCGTTGAAGATAGGGCATCGAAGTTGCCTCGGGTTTTTTTATGATAAATTTCATTCAGCGCCTTGGCCGCGCTTTTGCCAAAATTTGCCTCTACCAAATCCGCGAGCGAGGCGATGGCGGGTTTTCTATCCGATAACAGCGTCTCTATCAATTCATACAGAATGGTTGCGGAACTTGCGGCACCAAGGTTTGTCAGGTTGGGGGCCTCGGTATTTTCTGATTTAATACCATTGACGATCGAGGCATATACGGTTTGATGGGGAACGAATTTATCGCTTAATAATTCTTTTAACAAATCGGATAATTTTTGATAGCTGTTATCAAAAAGATGGCAGCCCAGGTCATAAATATAATCACCATGTTCGATTGACGCCATGACACCGCCAATGGTTTTTCCGGTATCGATCAGGCTGACTTTATAGCCTTTTTTGGCCAGAAGATACGCGCAGCAAATTCCGTGAAAACCGCCGCCGATGATTGATATATGACGCGTCATTATTTATCCTTTGCCGATTGTTTTTATTTACAGGGCGCCGCCTTTTTAAAAATTTGAAAAATCAGGGCGCCGGAGGGATCCTTTTCCTCTATGAGTAACTGATAGTTGTTTTCCAGAAAAATTTCATTATGCAGAGGATTAAAATAAGCGATATAAATGTCGCGGGGGCTGGCCTCCAGAGAGACATTAATCTGCGTTAAAACGTCCTTCATAATATGCTCGTTAAAGGGGTTTCCCAGAAAAATAACAGAAGTATCGAGAGGTATTTTATAGTTTATGACATTCATGGTAACCGCACTGAACC
>JALSHF010000065.1 GCA_026982375.1 Emcibacter sp.
GAATGATTAGGGCAGACATATCATCAATAGCCACCTGCCCGGCGGGTTCCCTGTTAATTTTGACAAACAAAAACCCGCGTGAGACGCTGAGATGTGCGCCGTCAGAAATTATTTCCACCACACGATTTTGCATCAGTAAGCCCCTTCAGTTAAGGGCAGGCTATCATAACATGGTTAATAAAGATTAACCCATCGGACCGTCATGAATATTAATCACGCCGGACGGGCTGACGGTTACATATTTTGCCTGTGATTTTTGCAGAGAACTGGGGGATTTGAAGATATATTTAAGTGGATCATCACCGTCATATTTTGCCCGGGTGCGAGCATCCACATTGGCTTCCATATGTTCAGACATGATCACGGTACCCGGTGTTACCTGATTAACCGTCACGGTCATCTGTTCCCCTTTATGCTCAATCTGAAGATAATCATTCTTGCGCAGCCGCATGAGCAACCTCTGGCCATCCTGCCCCACCAGCTTTTTCCACCAATGCTGATTTTTACGGGCCAACTGGTAAGCCTGATAGGTTGAAATGACTTCCCCGGTCCATTTGCCTTTCTCATTCAACCATATATCATAGCAATAATTACCATCGCCTTTATAGGCTTTATATATTTTTCCGGATTTGTCCTTAAAGGGAATAACCCGCAGTTTTTCCTCTATACGGACTTTATATACAGGAGGCGACAGGGAACTTCCAGCCTGTAACAGGGCCTGCCTGAAATCTTTGTCCTCAAGGCCGTAAGTTTCCTCCAGTAGATGGTTTTTGATGAGAGAATCGCGGATTTTTTCCAGATCCCCGGGCTTTTTAAAACTGTCACTGTCAAGGGGTTTGCGGGTAACGACCGTGCGCACGCCTTTTTTGTCCGGCTCCCCCTCTATGCCTTTGGGAATCCCGTAAGCCGTATCATTATGCATGGCCGCCTGAATGCCGTGGTCCGGCTTGTGGCTGACGATGATATTGCGCACAGATTGTTCAACATCGCTGCGAAAGCCCGGCCAAGGGGTGTCAATTCCCGTCATGAGTTTGTCGCTGAACGCCTGCTCATTCTGCTTGGCCATACGGGCGGCCTGTTGCAGCATTGCGGGGTCAGTACAGGCCACCACAATGGCATCAATGGCATGGTGACGGTGGTCATGGCGATTTTTCTTTTGTGCTTCGGATTCAGGTTCATTATGGCCGCGCAACACGCTGTTCAGTCCCCAGATATGACGCAGGTCTGCAGTCAGACGCCCGGGAATAACCCGTACATGGTTTTTCGCGCCTTTATAGCCCTGCCCTCCATAAATGGCTTCCAGATAGGCTTTTGCCAATCGTGAGATATATTGGGTATCGGTCAATTGCCGAGCGAGAAAACCGCCTTCAAATTCTTCAAACCTCTCCATGGCATCGGGGCCAAAACGCCAGCTTTTATTTTTGGGTAATTCTGCGGCACATTTGGAAATTTCCGCCCAATCATAGCCCGGCGGCGAATGACTGAATGCTTCATAAGGTGTCTGGTTTTTCTTGTCCCGATTGGCCTTCCGGGTGGACAAGGTCTTGTTTGAATAGCTGTCATCAAAGGTGCGCGAGAAAGGCAGAATATGCTCGATTTCTATCTTGTCAGAAAATAAATTGCTGAGGCTGATTTTATCGCCGGAAAAGGGGCAGCGTTCGCCGAGCGCCTCGAGGTCCTCAAACAGGCGCAGGCGCATACGGTTTTCATAATTATCGGGAATGCCGCGTTGCATAAGTGTCTTGCGCCGCGCATCATTGGCATCCTGATTGGCTTTCTGTTTTTTCTCCAGCTCTTTCTTGCCCTCAGCTGACATAGGCAGGTCACGGGCCAGTTCGACAACGATCTGTTCCGGCGGACCGAAACGTTGCAACAGGTCATTGACCACGGCACGGATTTGATTAAGGGCCACATGGACGGTGGGGTTGGCAATCTTGCCGTAACGTTTTTCATCCGTATCACCTGGCTCGCCAGAGCCAAAGGCTACGGACCGCTCAAGGATAATGCCGTAATAGGGCAGCACCTTATCAAATACTTCGCCGGTACCACGTTGGCTGTGACTGCCAAAACCGGCCTGCTTCACGGCCTCGGAATATACCGAGACATCGGCTTGCAATGGGGGAAGAATTCTGCCCAAGGCCAGTTTACTCAGACTTCCATAACCGGCAGGAAGGGGACAATCGGCCACCCGGAAAGCCTGATCCTCACTCAATCCGTGGCTATCACAGAGCCAGCTAATAAGTTCTTCTTCCTCTTCCACATCAAGCAGTTTATTTACGATCTCGTCCTGTGTCTTCAAATCCAGATCAAGCCACGCAGCCCCCCAGCGATCTTTCTGCATGAGTTTAGCGGCGGTTTCATCGCCCTGCAGGTCCTTACGCTTTTCGGATTCCGTATTGAAACTGTCATAGGTCGACAGGCCCAGAAGTTTCTTGATACTGATAAAGGTTACTTTGCCAAGTTTACTGGTCGGGGTTAACAGCCGATCCGTCACCATATCGCGCTGTTCTATGGTGAGAGCGTAGCTCGCCTCGCCCGGCGGGGTTATACGTAGCGCATTTACTTCCTGAAAAATTCGGGCCCGCTGGGATGAGGGCAAGGCCTTTGCAGCACGTTCCTCTTCGGGAATAAGGGTGCATTTCCCGACTTTTTGAGGTTTCAATGGATGCTGCCATTTAATGGTGTCCCGTAAACGCGCATGAGCCGCGTCTGTCATAATTTCTGTGTGATATTTTTTCTGCGCGGTCCAGAGCTTGTCAAACTCATCCATAATCAAGGCGCGGGTGGGGTAATAATCATATTGCCATTTTGCCCCTTCCCCGGATTTGCGCACCCGGGCCAGAGGCTGCGGCTTGCGCTGGCCCTTAGGGGCGTTGTTATTATAGCGAACGGCTTCGAGCCTTGGTTTGCCAAACAGTTCCCCCAATGTTCTGGCACCTTGTTCTTCAAGTTTTTCCTGCGTGCGCCGGGTAGCATCATGAACTTTACCTTTTTCATTATCGGCGCGGTCCGTCGTGCGGTTGGATTTAAATCCCCGGCGCTGATGCAAATGGAAAATTACCCGGCCCAACTGATAGGATGTGAGTTTCTCATCCAGCGCCCGGCAGCGCAAAATCCACGGGTCCGTATCGTTCAGGGGGATACCTTTACCGCCTTCCAGTTTTTTGCGCTCAGCCATATCTTCCGGCATGAGAGAAAATTCAACCAGTTCACGCATCAGGCGCGCAGAACGGCGTTTTGTGCGATCACGGTTTTTTCTGGCGCTCTTTGGCACACGCCTTGTTGCTGCGTTGGATTCTTTGCTTTTCGGATTACGGCCATCGGAAAAAATCCGCACGCTGCTACCCATCATACCAATTGGGGCAAAATCATTGCCGTCAAGCTCGACCGCCGCCCATCCAAGCGAGTTAGTACCTAAATCAATTCCCAATCGCCAAGGTATATCGAAAGACATCTTTGTCCCCTTATTATCTGATAGAAACTACAGGGTTGCTTTATAACAGAAATCAGCTTATAAGTGTATGACATTTTAAAGCACTCTGGAAAAGTCGGGCTTTCCGTTAACAAGGATTAGTTCACAAAATGTATTTTAATTAAGCGGCTTGCCTTTTTTTGGCAGTCGCTTTTTTATTGGGGCGATTAAAATGAACATTGCAAAAAATATTCAAACAAAAATGCTCTTTTCATAAATCATGTTTTCGTAAAAGAGGGAAGCCACTCAGGCGAGTGTCATATGATCCATTGATTAAATACAGCAATTTAAAAATAAGCACATATAAATTATTATCCCTCCTTGAATTATTCATACAACACTAATTTTCACAACGAAAAGCAAATCTCTACCCAGTTCTCTTTTTCATCGTGTCGGGTGCACCAATCACGTACAAAACTGGGAACTAACGTAGATTTGAAGTGATTACAGTAGAGGTAGGCAGTCGGAGTATAGTTTGAGTTCAAATCCTGCCCCCGCAACCAGACAATAAGGCAGTAACATCTACATGTTACTGCCTTTTCTCGTTTCTGCAACCCAACCAGCAAAATCAACGCTGGGCACCAATTGGGCAACATCTGAAATACAATATAAGGTAAGCGTTTGCCCACGACCCCCATTTACTAATTTTTTGTATCTGCGATTATGCGTTTGATAATTTGCAGGCTTTCGCGCTCGCTCAGCTTTGAACGGATACATAATTTATGGCACCTAAAAAGAGCTCCAACCCAAACCGCTGGAGCAAAAGTTTCAAGAAACGCCTGCTATCCGAGGCGACTGAACCGGGTAGTAGTTTCGAGAGAATAGCCCGGAAATCTCACGAGCATTTTTTTGAGCGGCATTTTTCCTATCCGCGAACATTTTCCAACGCGTTTTCTCATTTTTAGGTGAGTGTTGTAGTTTGTCTGAAGATATAATGTCGATTTTGGTGATATTGTGGATTTTCAGTCCTTTTCTTTCAGATTTTGGGCAAGCGAAAGCCTTCCCCAATATGGAGATTTTATACATTCCGGCCTATG
>JALSHF010000066.1 GCA_026982375.1 Emcibacter sp.
CACTTCCACGGAAAATTCAACTTGGGATTTATTAATATCAGGCGGCAGAATTTCCAGCCCCATGGCCTTCACCTCTTGTTTATAGATGGCCAGTTTATCCGTGTTGGTCAGGTCAAGCGACATGGTCGCCGCCATGAATTCCGCCGGGTAATTGGCCTTCAGATACGCCGTGTGATAGGAAACCAGAGCATAGGCCGCCGCGTGGCTCTTGTTAAAACCATAGCCCGCGAATTTTGCCACCTGATCAAAAATGCTGGCCGCTTGTTTTGCATCGACACCCTTTTTATCTGCGCCCTCCTGAAAACGGGCCCGCTGCTTATCCATCTCTGCGGCAATTTTCTTACCCATGGCCCGGCGCAAGAGATCCGCCTCTCCCAGAGAATAATCCGCAAGTATCTGCGCGATCTGCATGACCTGTTCCTGATAAATAATCACGCCGTAGGTTTCGGTCAGAATGCCTTCGAGTAAAGGATGCAGATAATCCGGTTTCTCTTCGCCGTGCTTACAGGCAATATAGCGCGGAATATTATCCATAGGCCCCGGACGATACAGCGCCACGACCGCAATGATATCCTCGAAACAATCTGGTTTTAACTGGGACAATACATTTTGCATCCCGCTGCTTTCCAGCTGAAACACGCCGGTCGTCTTGCCGCTGCTGAATAATTCGTAACTTGCCTTGTCATCAAGGGCGATTTTTCCCAAATCAACCTGAATATCCCGCAAGCCGATATATTCCACCGCCTTGGCCAGAACGGTCAAGGTCTTCAAACCCAGAAAGTCAAATTTCACCAGTCCGGCCTGCTCAACATATTTCATATTATACTGGGTCACCGGCATATCAGACTTGGGGTCGCGGTAAAGAGGCACCAGTTGATCAAGGGGCCGATCCCCGATCACCAGCCCCGCCGCATGGGTTGAGGCATGGCGGTTCAGGCCCTCCAGCTGCAGGGCCATTTTAATGAGATGGGCCGTCGAAGGATCATTATCCCGCTCATAACGTAATTTCGCTTCGCTTTCCAGGGCCTGTGCCAAGGTCACGGGTTTGGCGGGATTAACCGGAATTAATTTCGACAAGCGATCCACCTGACCATAAGGCATCTGTAACACACGGCCCACATCACGGATTACCGCCTTGGCCTGAAGCTTTCCAAAGGTGATGATCTGCGCCACTTGGGCCTCGCCATATTTCTCTTGCACATATTTAATCACCCGTTCGCGTTTGTCCTGACAAAAATCAATATCAAAGTCGGGCATGGATACCCGCTCAGGATTAAGAAACCGCTCAAACAAAAGGCCAAAACGCAGGGGGTCTAGGTCGGTAATCATCAAGGCCCAGGCCACCACAGACCCCGCCCCGGATCCCCGGCCCGGCCCCACCGGAATATTATGTTTCTTTGACCATTGAATAAAGTCGGCAACAATCAGGAAATACCCCGGAAAGCCCATTTGATTGATGATTTCCAGCTCAAATTTTATGCGCTCCCAATAGGGTTTGGCCAATTTCTTTTGCATGTCCGGCGCATCTTCGCCGTTATAGACATGGGCCTTTAATCGCACGTCAAGCCCCTCATGGGCCATGGCTTCCAGCGCCTCTGCCTCGCTGGCAGAACCATCCGTGAAATTCGGCAGGATAGGATCAACTGTCGGCACCTTAAAAGCGCATCTTTGGGCGATGACAACCGTATTGTGAATGGCCTCGGGCAGATCGGCGAAAAGTTCCGTCATTTCCTCTGCCGATTTGAAATAATGTTCCGGCGTTAATTTGCGCCGGTCATCCTGTTCCACATAATTGCCGCCGGCAATACAAAGCAGGGCATCATGGGCCTGATACATTTCCTTTTCCGGAAAGAAGGCCTGGTTGGTGGCCACGAGGGGAATATCCAGCTTATAGGCCAGATTGATGAAATCCTCTTCGGTTTTTTCTTCTTCTGCCATGCCGTGACGCATGATTTCCATATAAAGCCGTTCGGGAAACAGCTTTTTCAGCTTTCGCGCCATATCCTCTGCCTGTGATGACGCATGCGCGCGGCCCAAAGCAAGATATTTCCCCACCGACCCGTTTGGTCCGCCCGTCAGGCAAATAAGATCATCCGAAAACCCTTCGATTTTCTCAAGATTAATCTGCGGGACTTCCGACGGTTCGCTTTCCATATGGGCCTTGCTGACCAGATACATCAAATTCTGATAGCCTTGTTTCGTTTGAGCCAGCAAAATGATCCAGCCCGGCTCCGGCGCTTTAAAAGACCGCGAATCCTGCGCTACCTCGTGACGAATGGCAAGCGAGCAACCGATGATCGGCTGAATGCCCGTATCCGGCAAAACCAAAGACGCTTCCAACGCGCCAAACATATTATTGCTGTCGGTGATGGCAACGGCGGGCATATTATGTTTATGGCAGAGCTTGCCCAAGGCTTTCACATGAATCGCCCCTTCGGAAAGGGAATAGGCCGAATGCAGCCTCAGATGTATGAAATTCGCGCCTGTGGGCATATTTGTCTCTTCTAACTCAATAGTCCATTATGCAACGTAACGCAGCGATCCATTTTTAGCGCCAATTGCGTATTATGGGTGGCGATCAGGGCAGAAATACCCTCTTCCCGTGACAGGCGCAAAAGTTCATTCATAACGCCGTTACCGGTGGCCTCGTCAAGATTCCCTGTCGGTTCATCAGCCAACAATATTTTCGGTTTGTTGATTAACGCGCGCGCAATGGCCACCCTTTGCTGTTCCCCGCCGGATAATTCGGACGGCCTGTGATCAAGGCGCAGCCCAAGGCCCAGTTTTTCAAGCATCTTGCTGGCAGATTTTCTGGCCCGGCCTTTGGAGCGGCCCGCAATGATCCTCGGCAGCATGACATTCTCAAGGGCTGTGAATTCCGGCAACAGGTGATGAAATTGATAGATAAAGCCAACATCATGACGGCGAATGCGGGTGCGTCTGTTATCGGTCAGGCCGCCGCAATTCTCGCCGTCGATGATCACTTCGCCCTCCCCCATGGCATCAAGAAGTCCGGCGATCTGCAGCAAGGTGGATTTGCCTGATCCGGACGCGCCCACCAGCGTGACCACTTCGCCTTTTTTCAGGGTGAAATCCACGCCTTTCAGGATATGCAGGTCTTTATTGCCCTGAATGAAATGCCGGTGAATATTTTTAAGTTCCAGAATATTATCGCTCATGACATGCCCCCTATTCATACCGCATGGATTTTACAGGATCGAGCTTTGCCGCCCGCCATGCCGGCAGCAAGGTGGCAAAAAAACTTAAAGTCAGCGCCACGCCAACAACGATCATTATTTCCCGAGGCTCGACAATAGACGGCACCTCCGACAGGAAGCGTATCTCTCCCTCCCACAGGCTAAGGCCCGTCCATTTTTCGATAAAATCCATAATAGGCTGAACATTATAGGCAATCGACAGTCCCATAAGCGTGCCCAGCATCGTGCCCAGCACCCCGATGCAAGAACCGACGATGAAGAATATCCTTAATATTGACCCGCTGGTCGCCCCCATAGTGCGCAGAATAGCCACATCGCGGGTTTTATTTTTCACCATCATGATCATGGTTGAAATGATGTTAAATACCGCCACCAGAATAATGAAGGACAATATGATAAACATCACATTACGTTCCACCTGCAGCGCATTAAAGAAACTTTGGTTCAAAATACGCCAGTCAATCAATCGCCCGCCCGGGCCTAGCTGGCGGGTCACCTGCTCGACCTCGGCAAACATTTTGGTGATCATGTCAGGATGGGTCAGGATAATTTCCAAGGCCCCGGCCTCATCCCCATATTGGAAATAATTCTGGGCCTGCTTTAAAGGCATGAAGAAATAACTGGTATCGTAATTATATTCACCGACCTCAAAAATAGCATTGATTTGATAATTGGCAATGCGCGGCACGGTGCCAAAGGGCGTTACCCGCCCGCGCGGGCTGACCAACGTCACCAGATCACCCACACCAAGGTCATATTTATCGGCAAGCCTTTTGCCAATGATAATATCATTATCACCCTGACCATATTCCGCCAGCGACCCAACCTTGATATTTTCCGAAATCAAGGTCATCTGCCGCAAATCATCGGCCCGCACGCCGCGCACCAGAGCCGGAACGCTATAGCTGCCAAAGGTTGCCAGCGCGTGACCCTCAATGATGGGCAAAACCTTGATCACATTGTCAATCTGTTTCAATTTTGCCGCCGCATCGTCATAATCGCCCATGCGCCCGCCCGCAGGTTGATACAGCATATGACCATTGAAACCGATGACCTTGCTGAGCAATTCTTCGCGAAAGCCATTCATCACAGACATGGTCACAATCAGCACCATAACCCCAATGGCTATGCCAAGCAGGGAGAAAAGCGCGACCAGCGTGACGAACCCTTCGTTGCTTCTGACTTTCAGATAGCGAAAAGCCACCATCCATTCATAGGTTTTAAACATGGCTTTAAGCCCCCAGCATGTTAATGGCATCTTCCAGGGTCAGCTCCTGCCTGTCCCCCGTGGCCCGGTTTTTCAGCTCGACCAAGCCATTTTTCAAACCGCGCGGTCCGACGATCAGTTGCCAGGGCAGACCGGACAGATCCATATCAGCAAACTTGCCGCCGGCCCCCATATCACGGTCATCATATAAAACATCAACAGATTTATCCGTCAGCCGTTGATAAATATCACCGCAGGCCGCCGTGCAGGCCTCATCCTTAATGCGCAGGTTAATCAGCCCGACTTTATAGGGCGCGACCACTTCGGGCCAGATAATGCCGTTTTCATCATGATTGGCCTCAATCAATGCCCCCACAAGCCGCGACACGCCAACGCCGTATGATCCCATCTCAACGGGCACCAGATTGCCGTCCGGCCCGGTGACCCTGGCATTCATGCTTTCGGAATATTTGGTGCCAAAAAAGAAAATATGCCCCACTTCGATGCCCTTTGCGCGCCGGAGGTTTTCTGGCGCAACCGGACAATTATCCGCGTCATGCTTTTCTTCTTCCATGGCATATAGATTTTGCAATTTTTCAATCGTATCCGCATCAATATCACCGGTCAGGCTCGCCAGATCGAAATCCTCGATGGCCTTATCGTAATAAAGTGTGCTTTCACCGGTTTCAGCCAAGATTTGAAATTCATGGCTCAAATCACCGCCAATAGCGCCGGTATCCGCGCGCACGGGTATGGCCACAAGCCCAAGACGGGCAAAAGTCCGCAGGTAAGCCACATACATTTTATTATAGGAAATACGGCCCGCTTCCTCATTCAAGTCAAAACTGTAATTATCCTTCATCAAAAATTCACGGCCCCGCATGATGCCAAAACGCGGACGAATTTCATCGCGGAATTTCCACTGAATATGATAGAGCATTAAAGGCAGGTCTTTATAGGATTTGATATTGCTGCGGAACAGATCTGTGACCATTTCCTCATTGGTTGGCCCATAGAGCATCTCGCGGTCATGGCGATCCGTTATCCGCAGCATTTCCTTGCCATATGCCTCATAACGGCCACTTTCCTGCCAAAGCTCCGCCGGCTGGATAGTGGGCATCAAAATTTCCTGCGCCCCGGCTCTATCCTGTTCTTCCCGAACGATCTGTTCAATTTTACGCAACACCCGCAGGCCCATGGGCAGCCATATATAGATGCCCGCGCTGGTTTGCCTGATCAATCCCGCCCGCAGCATCAGCCGATGGGAGGTGACCTGCGCATCCGCCGGATTTTCTTTAAGGGTGGGCATAAACAGGGATGAAAGACGCATAATAAAAACCTTGTATGTCATATAATATTGGCAAAATACTTACTGTATATTTTATAGACGGATCATGCCATTATGAACAGGCTTTTAATAGCCGCAATTATCTTTTAGTGGTTAAATAACTTTTAACGGGGCGCTTTTCTGTTTTTTGCACAAAACTTGTATAATGCCGCCTGATTTCTCCCGGCAAGAGGCTTTCCATCCAGCGTGACCTTGCCATCCTTTACGATGACCTGGCCCAAGTTCAGATAACCGAGCAAACCGGGATGTTCCTGAAACTGTTTTTGCGCATTTGCGCTGCCGCGATTTTCTTTGGCCACGTCGAGAATCAATTGAAAAATAATTTTATCTTTGAGGCCCAGGTCAGGACTTTCATATAAATCAGCGGATTTAACGGCCTTGCCGCGCACATCCACACCGCCCTTATATGACACGTCATCCGAGGGAATATGTTCCATTAATATACGGCAGGATTCAACCGTTATATAAGCCTCTCTTTCATCTGAAAGGCTTGGAAATATTAACATTTTGTTAATGAATACCGTTGCAAAAATGCATCTCCAAATTATCTTTTCCCTTATAAGTCGCATAAAACAAGCCCTTTATCTATCGTTGCCTACTCTGGTCATTTGTGACATTTTTGTAACAATACCGTAAAAATTTATCCAGACAGGTTATTTGTTGATGACAAAAACTATCAGCTCCCCTATTGTCCAATGCGAACGTGAGGCCCAAGTCTCGGGAGGGAAAAATCTACACTACACCAACAGCACGTCGAACAAATAAAATAAAAAATAATTGTTTTCGTAATTAATATTCGACCAATGATAATATATTAAAAAATATATAGAAAAAAGCAAGGCTTGCAGGCCTTGCTTTTTTTTGCCTGATGACCACCCGAATATATTCAATAACCGGAAGCCTGCCCGTCTTTTCGCATTTCTGATGCCCCCTTATAAACCCCCAGCTTCTCATCCCATAGAATCATTTGATATCCGCCATAGCCGCCTTTGCCGACCTTGACCCTATGCCCGCGCCGCCGCAATTCCTCTATAACTGTATCTTCGATGCCGGATTCCACATTTAAAATACCGCCGTCCTTCATCAGCTCTCCCGTTGGTTCACTTGAACCATTATGGCGGTAGCGTGCCACGTCACCGGCTTCCTGAACATTCATCCCGAAATCAATCATATTGGTTATGATCTGGGCATGTCCCTGTGGCTGCATGCCGCCGCCCATGAGGCCGAAACTCATCAGAGGTTTCCCGTCTTTCATGACAAAGGCCGGAATGATCGTATGAAACGGTCTTTTGCCCGGCGCATAAACATTGGGATGGCCTTTTATCAGGGTGAAGAGCTGTCCCCGGTCCTGAAGCATAAAGCCCAGTCCGTCCGGCACCAGACCAGAGCCCATGCCCCGGTAATTACTTTGAATCAAACTAACCATCATGCCGTTCTTATCCGCCACCGTCAGATATATGGTATCACCGTCCCTAAGCACGTCAGGGTCTGGGTATTTGACTTCATTAATGACGCTGTCCATGGCGATCATCGCCCGGCGCTCGGCGGCATATTCCTTTGATAGCAGCCGTTCAACAGGCGCGTCATAATAATCCATATCCGCATAGAATCTTGCCCGATCCTCAAAGGCAAGCTTCTTTGCCTCCGCATGGACATGCAGATAATCGGCGCTGTTATGCCCCATGGCCTTAAGGTCGTAACCTTCCAGTATATTCAGCTGCTGAAGGGCGGCAATCCCCTGCCCATTAGGCGGCAATTCAAAAACATCATAGCCCCGGTAATTAATTGATAAAGGCGTCACCCATGTGCTTTTATGCGCCATGAGATCTTCTTTGCGCAAAGCCCCGCCAATCCGCCTCATATAACTGTCAATAGTATCCGCGATTGGCCCCTCGTAAAAGGCCTCCCGCCCGCCTTCTGCAATCAATGAGAGGCTATTGGCAAGGTCTGGATTCTGGAAAATCTGTCCTTCAACGGGCGCTATGCCGCCCGGAAAATAGGTCTTCAGGAAATTTGCCGTTTCCTCCACCCCTGATTTGGGATCCAGATAACGCGCGCCAGCCATTTTCATATAATAAGCAATCAATTGGGTCAGCGGGACCCCTTCCCGCGCATAAGATATGGCCGGAGCCAGATTTTCCGCCATGGATAATTTGCCGAATTTCCCATGAAGCTCATACCAGCCATCCACCGTTCCCGGCACCGAAACCGGCAATGATCCATAGGGCGGAATATCTGATCGTCCCCGCCGTTTCAATTCTGCGGCAAGATCATCATAGCTCAGCCCCATGGGTGAGCGGCCAGACCCGTTCAAGCCATAGAGTTTCCGGGTTTCAGGATCCCAGACAATAGCATATAAATCACCGCCAATGCCATTTCCGGTGGGTTCCATCAAACCAATGGCCGCATTGGCCGCAATGGCGGCATCAACGGCTGAACCGCCTTTCTTCAAAATATCCAGCGCCACTTGTGTCGCCAGAGGGATACTGGTCGCGGCCATGCCATTCCTGGCAATGACCTGTGATCGTGTGGCAAATTGCGCCCCCACATTCCGGTCCCCCCGGTGGGACTGCGGCCATTTGTCAGGCACGGGCATATTGTTTTTTACGGTCGTATCCAGTGTCATATTTTCCCCCATCTGCTTTTTGCTGCCTTCTTCTGCCCATGACGAAAATGGTAAAAAAACCAGAAGCCCGGCAAACACCATAGTTTTGAGTAAGTTTTTCATCCGCTATCCCTGTATTATAATGTTATCATTACCCGCTATCAGGGCCATATACTGACAAAATAACTTTCATAAAGCAAGCGAGCTGTATATGGTTGCAAGCTCATGAAATAAGGGAAACACCTATGATTGAATTCTTTCTTCACAAAATATTGGGCGTCATAATAATCATCCTTGTATCACTGTCGCCCTCATTTGCCGCCTCAAAAGACGAAGCCGCGATCACACAGATCATTTTTGACCTGAAGGATGGCTGGGAAAAGGGGGATGGTGCGCCTTTCCGCGAGCATATACTGGATTTTGACGGGTTTCGCAGCATCGAAAGCGGCGGACAGAATACCCCGCTGGATGACCTGGTCAAAAGGCATGTGGAACCGGAAAAAACCGCCCTGGAATATCTGACCATTGATATTTTAAATATCGAAATTAATTTCGAAAAGGATTTTGCCTGGGCCATCGCCGATCAGCGCGTCAAGGGCAAGGTCAGAAAAAACGGAAAAACATTTGATAAAGGCGGCTATCAAACCTATCTTTTCCGGCTTGTTGAAGGCAACTGGAAAATTGTTCACAGCCATTCATCATCCAGAAATTACAATCCGAAAAGACATGGCCCGGCCAAGATGATGAAATAAATACGCCAGAAGCGAATAACCCTATGGCGCATGCCCCTCAGAGGGCATGGCCCGAAGTTTGTCCACCAGAGCATCAAGGCCGGCGGCCTCGGCAAAATCGGCGGCTGTTCTATTGTCGTCTGATTTCACAGATACATCAGCCCCATATTCCAGCAACATATCCACCACCGGCGCGTTGCCAAGGCTTGCCGCTGCCATAAGCGGGGTATAGCCGCCGGCCTGAATCACATTGACTTTTGCCCCGGCTTTTAACAATAGACTGACAATGGGTCCTTGCCCGGCGACGCATGCACTATGAAGGGGGCGCAGATCCGACATGTTACCTGCATGAATATTAACATTTGCACCCATTTCTATCAACAGGCTCGCCGCACTCAATGAGCCAAAGAAACAGGCCAGATGCAATGCCGAAAAGCCATCGCCGCTCAAGCGATCAATATCGCTTGTCGCCTCTGGAAACCGCGCAAGTTCATCGGACATATCAAGGGCCGCAAGATCAAACTGATCCAATTCCGGCTCCTGTTCGAGCAGTGCTTTGGTCAGGTCATATTTGGCCAGATAAAGCGTAAATAATATCGCCGAAACGCCGTCGGAACTGCGGCTTGAAGCCAGTGTTTTGTCTTTTGCCAGAATCGCCCGAAGCCTCGCTTCGTCCGCCACATCAATGGCTTTAAACAGATCATCCCGTGACATATTTATCCTCCCAGCTATATCTTAAGCGTTAAATTGATATTCTGCCATACCGCGGCGCGCCAGTTCATCGGCCTTTTCATTGCCCGGATCACCATTGTGACCCTTGACCCATTTCCAGGTGATATCATGACTTTCCACTTCGGCGTCCAATGCCTGCCATAATTCGGCATTTTTAACAGGTTTTCGATTTGCCGTTCGCCAGCCGTTCTTTTTCCAGTTATGAATCCATTTGGTAATGCCGTCCTTGACATAGACACTGTCGGTATAAAGGGTCACATGACAGGGGCCTTTTAAGGATTTCAGCCCCTCGATAGCGGCCATCAATTCCATTTGGTTATTGGTGGTTTGCGCCTTGCCACCGGTCAATTCCTTGCGATGTTTTCCAGAAACCAGCCAAGCGCCCCAGCCCCCCGGCCCCGGGTTGCCGGAACAGGCCCCGTCCGTATACATAATGACTTCTTTCATATGCCTAATCCATATTCAGACGGGCTTGCCACCGCCTGATGAAATTTAAGTTTCGTGATATATTCCGCCGGTTCCTTGACTTTCACCAATGCCCCCGGCACCTGATTTAACCAGTCGTAAAGCCGCGACAACAGAAAACGAAAGGCCGCGCCGCGACATAAAACTGACAGGGCATTCTTTTCCTGTTCTGACAAATGCCGCACGCTTTCATAGCCGCGCAACAAACGGTTGGCTTTGGTCACATTAAACGCCCCATCACCTTCGAAACACCAAGCATTTATGCAGATTGCCAAGTCATAAACCAATATATCATTGCAGGCGAAATAATAATCGATCAGGCCGGAAAGTTCCCCATCCATAAAGAATACATTATCGGGGAATAAATCCGCATGTATGATCCCTTCGGGCAGACCTGTGGGCCAATGGGTTTTTAAATAAGCCATCTCTTCCAGAAGCAGGTCTTTCAAACCTGACATAGCCTCATCGGCGCGGTCCCCGCAAAGTGTGACAAGATTTTGCCAACCGTCAACCGACAGCGCATTCTTGCGTTTCAGGTCAAAATCCGCCGCAGCTTCATGCATTTCTGCCAAAGCCCGGCCCAACTGATGACAATGTATATTTTTCGGCCTGTTGATGGACAGGCCGGGCAAAAAGCTGATCAGCGCAGCGGGCCTATCGCACAGATTTTGCAGAATATTTCCGTTCTTGTCCGGCACGGGCGCGGCGCAATTAACCCCTTTATGGACAAGATGATCCATCAGCCCCAGAAAGAACGGTAAATCATCGGGGTTAACCCGCTTTTCATACAGGGTTAAAATATAAGAGTTCATATTTGTCTGAAGGATATAATTGGTGTTTTCAACGCCTTCGGCGATGCCCTTGAAGGAAACAACTTTTCCCACATCATAACCGGCGAGGAACGTGGCGATTTCTTCTGCATTAACAGGGGTGTAAACGGCCATTATCAATTCTCCTTCGTCAATATGGCCGGTAATTTGAACTGAACATTTTCTTCAACGGTCATGATCGTTTCGAGCGTAATGTTATAGCGCGCGCGAAAGGCCGATATCACCTCTTCCACCAAGACTTCCGGCGCGGACGCCCCCGCAGAAATGCCAACATTCGTGACCCCCCCAAGCCAGTCCCAGTCTATATCCGCCGCCCGTTGTATCAACATGGATTTACAGCCTTCTCTATGGGCAACCTCCACCAGACGTTTTGAATTGGAACTATTGGGTGCACCGATAATCAGGACGGCTTCGGCCCTTGTCGCCAGCTCTTTAACCGCCCCCTGACGGTTGGTGGTCGCGTAACAAATATCCTCTTTCCTCGGATCACTTATGCCGGGGAATTTTGCCTTAAGGGCGGCAATAATTTCTGCCGTATCATCCACGGACAAGGTGGTCTGCGTGATATAGGCCACATTGGCCGTATCCGGCAAATCAAGCAAGGCCACATCTTCGGGCGTCTCGACAAGCGTGATCCGGCCTTTGGCAACCTGCCCCATGGTACCCACGACTTCCGCATGGCCGGCATGGCCGATCATGATAATTTCAGAGCCTGACTTTTCATGCCGCTCGGCTTCCCTATGCACCTTGCTCACCAACGGGCAGGTGGCGTCCACATAAAGCATATTGCGGCGGCGCGCCGCCTCGGGCACTGATTTTGGTACCCCGTGAGCCGAAAAAACCACTGGCACGCCTTCGGGTACTTCATCCAATTCATCAACAAAAACCGCCCCGCGCTGCTTAAGCCCTTCGACGACAAATTTATTATGGACGATCTCATGACGCACATATACCGGCGCACCGTATTTTTTCAGCGCGATCTCAACGATCTGAATTGCCCGATCCACCCCGGCGCAAAAGCCCCGGGGGTTGGCAATATAAACATTCATATCTCTCGTCATACGTAAATATACTTTTAAAAAAAACTTGGATTTATTTACGGCTGCCTTGCATATCCCGGCAGCTTAGACACAAAACATAAGCATGATTTGGATCATTTAACTGACCGAATATGGACAGATTGTCCAGAATTTTTGCCGCCAGAACATCTTGCGGGCGGTTTGCCCTTGCCTGCAACAGCGCCCCAATAGTTGCGCTTCGCTCCATTATATCGGCCACCAGCTTCATCTCCCACGGAATTGGATCTTCCCAGAAGACAATTTTATAATCTGTTATTCCGGCGCGCGTTGCCGCTGAGGCCACAGCATCCTCAAAACTGCCAAGCTTGTCAACCAGACCAAGTTCAAGCGCCCGGCTTCCGGTCCAGATGCGGCCCTGACCTACCTCATTCGCCTGCTGCACAGTCATGTTGCGGCCTTCGGAAACGATTTTCAGAAATTTATCATAAATATTTTCAACGCTGCTTTGAACGATGATTTTGACCTTTTCGGGTAAAGGCTTGCTGACCCCCGTACCGGAAAGGGGGGTTGTTCCCACACCATCCGTCGTAATGCCAATGGCCGCCAAAGTACCTTCAAAATTCGGGATGGCACCAAAAACGCCGATGGAACCTGTGATGGTGGTTGCAGATGCCCATATTTCATCGGTATTGGCCGAAACCCAATAGCCGCCGGATGCCGCCAGCGCCCCCATGGAAGTCACAACGGGCTTTCCCGCTTTCTTTAATAAAAGGACTTCCTGCCGGATTAATTCCGAGGCAAACACGCTACCACCCGGGCTATCGACACGCAGGACAACGGCTTTCACCTTATCATTCAGCCTTGCTTCGCGCAGGTGGCGAGAAACCGTCTCCCCGCCGGCGGTTCCCTGGGGTTGGTGGCCATCCATAATCGTGCCATTGACATAGACCACCGCTATTATCTTGTTTGCGGGCATGACGCTATGCGCGTTTGCGGCCAAATACGCATGGTGGTTAATGGTTTTATCTTTTAATTTCGTGCTTTTAGCCCCCAACTCTTCTGCCACAAACTCCCGCCATTCCGCGCGGGTTTTTAAACCGTCCACCAAGCCATATTGCATGACAAGCGCCGCCATATCACCTTTTAGATTCACAAGATCAACATCCACCTTGTCGAAATCAGACATTAAACTATTGGCAATCAAATCACGCTGTTGCTCAACATTCTGCGTATATTCCGCCCAAAGGTCACTCAGCAAAACAAGATTCGCCTCTTTTGCGGCCGGTGACATATCACTGCGCATAAAAGGTTCCATGGCTGATTTATATTTTCCAACCCGGAATATTTGCATTTCTGCCTTGATTTTATCAAGGAACCCTTTGAAATAATTTTGATAAGCCCCGTAACCATCAAGCAAAACTGCCCCATAAGGATGCAAATATATTTCATCGGCATAAGAGGCAATCAAATATCCTGACTGGCTGAAATTATCGCCGTAAGTGATGATTTTTTTACCTGATTGCCGGAAACGGGACAGGGCATCCCCGATATAATGTAATTTTGATGGCAAGGCGCGCGACATTTTATTGGTGTCGATAATCAACAGGGCAATTCTGTCGTCTTCTGCCGCAAGGTCTATGGATTTAATCACATCCCTGAGAATCGTTTGTTTTTGCGGCTTGCCGCCGGCAACAGCCTGCAAAGGCGATTCATTATATTTTTTTTGTTCCTGTATAACCCCTTCCAATGACACCACCAGCGCGCCATGTTCTGGCACCGTTACTATTTCCCCTTTAAATATTGAAACACCAATGAACAGCACCAGGATCATGAATAATAATGTGCCCACCACAGATTGAAATTTTCGAAAATACTTCCAAAATACTTTAAACACCCATCCAATAGATGAAAATATCCTTTTTATAACATTCATTATTTATCAAGCTTTCTTCTATTGGCGTGTAAGTTGGTACCATGGTTGATAAAATGGACTTGACTTAGCGGTCATCATATCCGGTTTTTCTTATTTATTGCAGATATTCTCTCTATGATCAATATCTTATCTCTTTGTGTTCTTTCCCCCGTTGACTCTGTAATTATTAAGGTTATTATGCACGCCATGCTTACAGACCCTGCGGGAGAGACTGTTTATGGCAGCGCCGAAGGAGCAACCGCCCCGGAAACTCTCAGGCATAAAGGACCGCAGGATTTAATGGCACTCTGGAAAGTGGATTTTTTATAAATCCCACCGACGGGGTAAGCTTTATGGTTCGCCGCTGCACTCAGGTAGCGGTAGCACAAACCAAAACCGTGTTCAAGTAGCGGTAGCGGTAGCACAAATCATAAAGTCAAATCTCTCAGGTACCTATGACAGAGGGGGCACCAACGGCGCGGGTTTACGCGCTTAAAGTGCTTGCTCTGGAGAAATATATTGAGTGCCGATACCAGCAACTTTCTAAAAACCGGCGACCTTCTTAAAACACCCCTTTTTGCCCTGCATGAAGAGCTTGGCGGTAAAATGGTTCCCTTTGCCGGCTATGCCCTGCCGGTGCAATATCCCCTTGGCGTTATGGCGGAACATAACCATACCCGCCATGCCGCCGGCCTGTTTGATGTGTCTCATATGGGGCAGGTGATCATCACAGGCCCGGGTGTCGATGGCTGGATAGAAAGCCTGGTGCCCGGAAATATTAAAGATCTGGCCGTCAATCATATTCGCTACAGCATGTTCACCAATGATCGCGGCGGCATCATGGATGACCTGATGATCACCAAACGGAAGGATGATCTTTTTCTGGTGGTCAATGCCGCCTGCAAGGAACAGGATATTGCCCATATGAAGGCTCATCTTCCCGAGGGCTTCACCCTGACCGAAATCACCGACCGCGCCCTGATCGCCCTGCAAGGCCCAAAGGCCGCTGAGGTGTTATCACGATTTGCCGCTGGCGCCAATCAAATGGATTTTATGAGTTATGCCGAAGTAATGATTTGCGGCGCAGAATGTTATATCAGCCGTTCTGGCTATACCGGTGAAGATGGCCATGAAATTTCCATCCCTGCCCATAAAGCCGAAGACATCTGCCGCGCCCTTTTGGCTGAGAGCGAAGTCGAGGCCATCGGCCTTGGCGCGCGGGACAGCCTGCGGCTTGAGGCCGGCTTATGCCTGTATGGTCATGATTTAACCACAGAGACAACCCCCGTTGAGGCCTCTCTTCTCTGGGCCATCGGCAAAAGACGCCGCGAAGAGGGCGGATTTCCCGGTGACCATATCATTCTGCCCCAGATAAAAAATAAAGATCACGTCAAAAAACGTGTCGGCATCCTGCCCACGGGCCGAGCCCCTGCGCGGGAAGCCACGGTTATTGTGGATGCCGAGGGCCAGGGAATCGGCACCATAACCAGCGGCGGTTATGGCCCCACATTTGGCGGGCCGGTTGCGATGGGCTATATCAAGCCGGAATTTGCCGCTGTTGGCACGGAGGTTTTTCTGATCGTACGCGGAAAAACGCGCGCCGCCCATGTGGCAAAAATGCCCTTTGTCCAACAACGTTATTACAGAAAAACATAAATCAAGCCATAAAGTTAGATAGGTGAAACACTATGACAACATATTATTCAGAAGAACATGAATGGATTTCCACAGAAGGCGAAACCGGCACCATTGGCATCACCGAATATGCCCAGAATGCCCTTGGCGACATCGTCTTTGTCGAAGTTCCGGAGGTCGGCAATAATTATGACAAAGGGGATGAAATCGCCGTTGTTGAATCCGTCAAAGCCGCCAGTGAAATCTATACCCCTGTGGGCGGCGAAGTGGTCGCCATCAACGAAAATCTGGAAAGTGACCCTGCCCTTGTCAATGCCCATCCCGAAACCGATGGCTGGTTTTATAAAATCTCGCTTTCCGACAAGGATGAGCTTGACGAGCTTATGGATGCGGCGGCGTATAAAGCCTATATCGACGGATTAGAATAGTAACATATTAAAGGCATTAGAACCCATGCGTTATTTACCGCTTAGTCCAACTGACCGCACAGAGATGCTCGAAAAAATCGGCGTCACCGAGATCAATGATCTCTTTAGTGATGTGCCAACAACCGCCCTGTTAAAAGACCATGTCGATCTGCCCGGCCATATGCCCGAAATGGCAGTCGACAGGGAGTTCCGGGCGATGGCGGAAAAGAATATGCCTGCGGGATCTGTGGCTTTCTTTTGCGGCGCGGGGGCTTACCGCCATTATGTGCCAAGCACGGTCGATCATTTGATTCAGCGCGGGGAGTTTCTTACGGCCTATACCCCCTATCAGCCGGAAATCTCCCAAGGCACCTTGCAGGCCTTGTATGAATTCCAGACTCAGGTCGCCCAGATCACGGGCATGGAAGTCTCCAACGCCTCCATGTATGATGGTTCCACCGCCTGCGGCGAAGCTGTTCTTATGGCAAGAAGAGCCAGCCGCAAGAAAAAAGCCATTCTGTCGGGCAGTCTGCATCCTCAATATATTGAGGTAACCAGATGCGCCACAAAATTTACCGAAGATATCACCCTGATCAATCCCCCAAGCGTCTATCTGGTTGATGACCTGATTGATCAGATTGATGAGGAAACAAGCTGCGTCGTTGTCCAAAATCCGGATTTTTTTGGCAACATACAAGATTATACAAAATTGGCCGAAGCCCTGCATGCCCAAAAGGCCCTGCTTGTTGTTGTTGTGACCGAGGTTGTCTCCCTTGGCGCGGTGCGCTCCCCCGGTGCCATGGGGGCCGATATCGTGGTCGCTGAGGGACAATCCATTGGCAACGGGCTCACATTTGGCGGGCCTTATGTGGGCTTGCTCGCCACGCGCCAGAAATTGGTGCGCACCATGCCGGGCCGCGTCTGCGGCGAAACGGTGGATGCGGACGGCAAGCGGGGCTTTGTTTTGACCCTGTCCACCCGCGAGCAACATATCCGGCGCGAGAAAGCCACCAGCAACATCTGCACCAATGCAGGCCTTTGCACATTGGCCTTTACCATTCATATGACCCTGCTTGGTGAAAAAGGATTTCGGCATCTGGCCCGGCTTAATCATGCCAAGGCCGTGCAGCTTGCCGATAAAATCTCAGGTATTGATGGCGTTGAGGTCTTGAACAAAAACTTCTTCAATGAATTCACCGTCGCATTACCTATGGATGCGGCAGAGGCCATAGAACGGCTTGCTGATATGAAAATATTGGGCGGCGTGCCGTTATCGCGGCTTTATCCCAATGATCCTGATATGAAAAACAGATTACTTGTGGCGGTTACGGAAACCGTGACAGAAGAGGATATGGATCGTCTGGTCTGCGCCCTGAAGGAGCTGGTAAAATGATGAATAAACAAGGTCGCCCGACGGACATCAATACAGCCGCCAATCTATCCCCAGGTGGCGTCACCACCCATACGGGAAACCGTGGTCTGGAACAGGATGAATTGCTCATATATGAAATCGGCGATACTCAGCGCACGGGCGTTGACCTTGAAGATCTGCCGGTTTTCGAAAGTCGTCTTGGCGGCATTACCCGCGATAATGAGATTGGCCTTGCCGGATTGTCCGAGCCGGAAGTCATGCGCCATTATACGCGCCTCAGCCGTAAAAATTATGCCATTGACATGGGGTTATACCCACTGGGTTCCTGTACCATGAAACATAACCCGCGCATCAATGAGAAAGTCGCGCGGCTGCCGGGCCTCGCCGATATTCACCCCCTCCAGCCCATCTCTACGGTGCAGGGCGCCCTCGACCTTATGGACAGGCTGGCCCATTGGTTAAAGACGTTGACCGGCATGCCCGCCGTTGCCATGTCGCCAAAAGCCGGCGCTCACGGCGAGCTTTGCGGCCTGATGGCCATTCGGTCAGCCCTGGATAAGCGCGGCGAAAATCGCACCATCGTTCTGGCCCCTGAATCAGCCCATGGCACCAACCCCGCGACCGCAGCCTTATGTGGCTATAAAGTAAAATCCATCCCCGCCAATAAAGCGGGCCGGGTTGATCTGCCAGCCCTCAAAGCCGCCCTTGGCCCCGATGTGGCGGCCATTATGTTGACCAACCCCAATACTTGCGGCCTTTTTGAACGCGACATCATTGAAATTGCGGACGCCGTTCATGCGGCGGGCGGATATTTCTATTGCGACGGGGCCAATTTCAACGCCATCGTTGGCAAGGTGCGCCCCGGCGATCTGGGCGTTGATGCCATGCATATCAATCTGCATAAAACTTTCTCTACGCCCCACGGCGGCGGCGGCCCGGGCGCAGGCCCGGTTGTCCTGTCCGAGGCCTTGGCCCCCTTTGCCCCGGTGCCTTATGTCATCCACGGTAAGGATGGTTTTGAAATGGTTGAGCATGTGACGGGGGGCGCAGAGAGTTTTGGCCGCATGACCGCCTTTCACGGGCAGATGGGCATGAATATCCGCGCGCTGGCCTTTATGATGTCCCATGGATCAGACGGTCTTGCCCGCGTGGCCGAAGACAGCGTGCTGAATGCCAATTACGTCATGGCGTCACTGCAAGACATCATGACGTTAAGCTTCGAAGGGCCCTGCATGCATGAATGTCTGTTTGATGATCGTTTCTTAGAGGGCACCGGCGTGACAACCCTTGATTTTGCCAAGGCAATGATCGACGAAGGGTATCACCCCATGACCATGTATTTTCCTCTGGTCGTGAACGGCGCCATGCTGATCGAGCCGACGGAAAGCGAAAGCAAACAGTCCGTTGATCAGTTTATCGGCGCCTTACGTCATTTGGTAACGCAGGCAAAATTGGGAAATTCGGCCTTATTTACCGGCGCGCCCTATCTTGCGCCCCTAAAAAGACTAGATGAGACTTTAGCCGCCCGAAATCCTGTGCTACGCTGGCGCAAAACGGATTGATTAAATTTACAGGGGAAGAACATGGCTAAATTTCTGAGATTAACAGGGGCAGTTTTATTTTTCGTACTGTTGGTTTTTGCCACGATTATTGCCTTTAATCATGAAAAGGCCAGCCGGCTTTATGGCACCATGACCTTGTTCGAGAAGGAAAACATCGTCCATAACTTTTCTCATATGGACAAAATATTCTTAAGCAGTCCGATAAAAAGATCCGGCGATATTTTTAAATTTGGCACATCTCCAAATGAATTACCTGATAGCTTCATCTATCGCGGCGAGGCCGTTAACCGTGATGAATTTTTAAGCCGCCGCGCAACAACTGCGCTATTGGTTATCAAGGATGACAACATCAGTTTTGAACAATATTACCAAGGCACAGGAGCCGATGATCTGCGGATTTCATGGTCCATGGCAAAATCCTTCACCGTCAGCCTCTTTGGTATCGCCGTTGATGATGGCTTGATTGATATTAATGCCTCTGTGGAAAAATATCTGCCCGAAATGATCGGCAGCGGCTATGAAGGCGTGCCTGTTCGTGATGTGCTGCAAATGTCATCCGGCGTATTATGGAATGAAGATTACGGCGATTTCTATTCCGATATCAATCACATGGGCCGTATATTGGCCATCGGGGGATCACTGGATGAATTTACCGCCACCCTGATTAATGAAAAACCACCGGGCCGGGAATTTCATTATGTTTCCATGGATACGCATGTCATCGGCATGATTGCGCGCCGCGTTACCGGCAAAAGCCTGGTCCAGCAGGCCGCTGGCCATATCTGGTCCAAAATCGGCATGGAATCTGACGCTTACTGGCTAACGGATTCCGAAGGTGCCGCTTTTGCCCTTGGCGGCCTGAATGTGACAACCCGTGACTATGCCCGTTTTGGCCGGCTTTACCTGAATAATGGCAGTTGGCAGGGCGAAGAAATCATACCGGCTGCATGGGTCAAAGCCGCAACCAGCCCCTCTTCTGACTATAACAAGCCGGGAAAGAATAAATTCGGTTATGGTTTCCAATGGTGGCTGGCCCCGGACGCCCGCCCCGGAGAATTTTTTGCCGGAGGCGTTTATGGCCAGTATATTTATGTTAACCAGCCTGAGAATATTGTTATTGTCAAGAATTCAGCCGATTTAGGCTTCATGGATGAGCGCGGCTCCAGACATGAAACCATATCCTTTTTCAGGGCAATAGCGGATAATCTGTGACACGTCCCTACCGTTTTTCACAATTAAGTGAAGCAAGTTGAATATATTTTTCTCGCCGTTATGTTAATCTGTATCCTTAACGTCATTCTTAAACGTCACAGAGAAGAACAAAGAGAAGAACAAAGAGAAGAACAATATGACACGGGCTATATTCACATTATTACTGGCCGTTCTGTTGCCGGCTTTTGCTCAGGCCGCACCCAAAGCGGAATATTGGGGCATCTGGGACAAATCAGATGAGGCTTCCGCAGTAGAAATTGATCACGCCGTCTGGCAGGAACTTCTTGATCACTATGTCACCATGGACCAAGACAATATTACCAAAGTCAATTACAAATCCCTGGCGGATAATGACAAGCCCCGGCTGGATAATTATATCTCTGGATTGACGTCTCTTGATCCGACAACATATAACAGGGCCGAGCAAATGGCCTATTGGATTAATCTGTATAATGCGCTGACGGTCAAGGTTATCGTCGATCATTATCCTGTCAAAAGCATACTGAAGATCAATATCAGTCCCGGTTTTTTTAGCTTTGGCCCCTGGGGGAAAAAACTTGTCACAATCAACGGGACAAAAATAAGTCTGAATGACATTGAACATCGTATTTTACGGCCAATCTGGAAAGATCCCCGCATTCATTATTCGGTAAATTGTGCCTCGATCGGATGCCCCAACTTGCCTGTTATCGCCTATAGCGCCGAAATAACAGAAAGAATGTTAACGGAAGGTGCCGTAGCCTACATCAATCACCCTCGCGGGGTTCGTATCGCCAAAGGTAAAGCCACATTATCCACCATATTTAAATGGTATAAAGAAGATTTTGGCACAAACGACGATGAAATACTGGATCACATCCGTCACTATGCGTCCGATGAATTACGGGCTGAGTTGGCCGGCATTAAGAAAATCCGAAAGTATAAATATGATTGGGATTTGAATGAAATATCATCAGACATATCCACTGGAAAATAAAACTAACTTTTATCATTTGCATGTTCTGAAGATCGGATAGAATCATAATGACGGGCCATAAAATCCCCACTGAATCCCAAATGATACAAAAGATGAATTTTTACCCAGCCCCAGATAATCTGCCATTTCCGGCGGCCCGTAAAACGACGGGATGACGTGACCATCGCAGGGTCTGTAATATTACAAGTCAAGCCAAAGGCTTCCATACGCCTTACGAGATCATAATCCTCCATCAAAGCGCAGGAACTCAATCCACCAATCTTGTCCAGAATGACTTTTCGAATAAAGATACCGGAATCGCCATAATAAAATCCCCGCGCCCTTAACCAGACGTAAAAGCCGTTAAGCCATAGGCTAAAATCATCCCCGCCGTCAAATGTCAGTTGGAAATTACCCCCTATTAATGCGGAATTCTGATCCATTTTATCCTGAACCGCCTTCACGGTACCGCAGGCAATATGGCTATCTGCATGCAAAAACAAAATAATATCACCCTGTGCTTGCGCCAAGCCAACACATAATTGGTGACCCCGCCCACGGCGGCTTTGAAGGGAGGTCACGGAAAAAGATTCTGCGACCTTCATTGTATCATCGTCGCTGCCGCCATCAACCACGATTATTTCGGCATGATTATCCTCTTCAGAACATAATAAACTCAGCAAACATCTCAGGTTATCCTGTTCATTCAAAGTGGGAATAATGACTGAAATCATGATATCCCCAGATTCATCAGTATTTCTTCCTGCTGCAACCATCTCGCCCGTAATGTCTGGTCTAGTATATCTGGCTGTACTGCCCCGGGGTCAAGATATTCAGCCACAAGGGCTCTGGCAGAAGCAAACCAGATATCTTCCGCCCATAACATCAGTTTTTTCTTTTCACTGACCGATAATTGCGCGCTCAGGGCCGGCAGCATAATCCTGCCGAATGCCACATGACGGGCCTCATCGTTGCGAATTTTATTGTTAATGTCCGCAAACAACGGACAGGAAATATAGTCCCCGATTAATTTTTGCAGAAACACCGCTTCACCTTCGAGCAAAATATGGAATGCCAGAATTAACTCCACAACGGTGGTATGACTGTTCAGACATTTTTCTAAAACATCATGCCATCCAGATGATGGTTCTATGTCATCGGCCAAAAGATCAAGATACTGATGATATAGATTTGCATGATGAATTTCGTCATTGATCTGGGTTTCAAGGAAATCATGACACAGCCCCGGGCCAAGGCGGGATTGCAGAATCTTGCAGGCCTGAACGGTCGCCTCTTCTCCGCAAATCAAATTACGAACCATTTGAATATATTGCCTTTGCGATAACCAGCCCGGCGGCGAAAAAGGCAATGACCAGTTAATCGGATCATCCAGGCGGCCCACAATCGATTGATCATTTGCCTTGCGAACAAGACCTTTAATCAGCAGATATGAGGGAGTTTGCTGATTAGATTGATCGGTTATCATCTCCTTTAACATGTTTTTGAATTTGTTTCGCTATTTGAAAATTTCAACTTTCGAACCGATGCTCTGGCAACCGCCGCGCTGTTATCACTGTCACCGGAAATGGCAACATGGGTTGGCATTGGTGCGGGCGAATTGAAGATTTTTGTATAATCTTTTCTGAAATTCACCCGTTCATTGATCCAGACTTTACTATTGAAAATCCCGGGTTTTTGGATAATAAAGAAACCTTTCTTCTCAAAATGCGGATTTTCAATCACCTCTCCCTGCAGCCCGATCCCGCCCCAGACATAACTAATAACCCGGCCGGGAATTTTATAGCCGAGCAGGCGTCCCACAAAATTCTTAAGCCCGTTAGTTTTATCTCCCTTGCCTTTGGGAAACCACACATGTACTGCGACCGGGCGATCACCTTTGTCTTTGTCTGATAAAGCAACTGGCGGAAAGGTCTGATCAACTTTCCACTGCCATTCCAAAGATGAGCAATTCTGTTCGGCCTTGGTCAACGGCCGAAAAAAAAGTCCCGAACTCTGATCCATAAATAAATCAATCCGACCCGCCTTGCTCATCGTGAATTCAGTGGCTTTAATGCCAGGAAATTTTACTTTTTTCCATGTTATATTTGGGCTGGGTTTCTTTTTGGCCGATTTATGTCGGGGCTGCCCATGAGCCGATCCAATCAGCAAAAAACTGCTGATAACCATTAGGGCGATACTATTTTTTACTTCTCTCTTGCTCAAGACTCTTTGTCCGAAATCACGGCCTTCCCCTTCAGAATTTCAGTTATTTATATCACCTCACAGACTTACGCGCTGTACAAGCCTCTTCAATTTTTTGTGATAATATGTTGAAAAACTTCCTGAAATACTAGGTCAGAGCCATCAAATTAAGGTAAGACTGACTTGCCCACAGACCTTAACCTTGAACTTCTCTTGTAATATCCTCAATACGCTTGATGGTGCTCACGATTGTTTTTTCCATTTGGGCGGCCTGATCCTGATCATCCTTTAAGGCCATAGGCTTGCCGTCCCGTGCCTCATCCAATTCGTCGGCCAGCAATATGGCCGTCATTAATAACAGGCGAACATCTGAGACAGACCCCATGGCCTGCGCGATTTTATCGGCCTTGCCATTGACATAATCGGCCAATTTTAACAGCCTTTCACTTTCACCGTCCTTGCAAGCAAGATGGTAATCCTGACGGTTAAATCTTACAATTACATTAGCCATGTTTCTTTCCTAAAGTGATTCTTTTTATGACTCTTAATGCAAGCTTTTCTGTGCAATCAACTGGTCAAGATCCTGCAAGGTAATGGCCAGTTCTTTTTCCGCCGAATCATTGGCATCAGTCAGAGTTTGACATTTTTTCTCCAAACTCTCATAACCGTTTTTCAAGGCGATACAATGTTTCTTCATTTCAGCCAGATCACGGCTCATTTGTTTATTTTCGCTTTCAAGTCGTTCGATATAAACCGCTTGCTCACTAGAGCTGGTCACGCCTTGTGCCGCGCGGCTCAGCACACTTCTTTCCAAACGCGTCAAAGCCTCCTCCATTGCCGCCCGGGCCTGTTCCGCGCTCATGATTTTTTTGCTGTCTCGCATGCTATTCCCCTTCTTCAAAATTATAGAATCGTCGCTTTGTTTTTACTGAAACAGATTAAAACCGTAAGGGACATTGTTACAAATTAAAACAGCTTTTTGAAGTCAAATAATTAAAAACAATTCAGAAGCCCTAAAAAACATGGAAAATCATACAAGCAGGTTGACGAAAGGGCCGCAAACGTTCATTGTGCGGCCATTAACAGGATAAGCTATCCGGGTAAGTTAGCTGGGCATTTTTTCTTCAATTTATATACAGCCGGTAAGAATAATATGACAATTTCACAAACCGATATGGCCAATGCAATTCGTGCTTTGTCCATGGATGCCGTGCAGGCGGCAAATTCCGGGCATCCGGGCATGCCCATGGGTATGGCCGATGTGGCCACCGTTCTTTTCACAAAACATCTGAAATACGACCCCAAATGGCCGCAGTGGCCCAATCGGGATCGCTTCATCCTGTCCGCCGGTCATGGCTCCATGCTGCTTTATTCCCTGCTGCATCTTACCGGATATGATCGTCCGACCATTGACGACATAAAAAACTTTCGTCAATTGCATCAACCCTGCGCGGGCCACCCGGAATTTGGTGAGCTGCCCGGTATTGAAATGACCACGGGGCCACTTGGGCAGGGCCTTGCCTCTGCCGTTGGCTTTGCCTTGGCCGAAAGATTGTCACAGGCCCGAATGGGCGACATCATTGATCATCATACCTATGTGATTTGCGGTGACGGCTGTTTGATGGAAGGCATCAGTCACGAAGCCATTTCCATGGCCGGACATTGGCAGCTTGGCAAGATGATCGTGCTATGGGACGATAATGAAATTTGCATTGATGGCAGCACCAGCGCCACCGTATCCGATGACCAAATGGCCCGCTTTACGGCTTCTGGCTGGCATGTTCAGGCCATTGATGGTCATGACATGGCCGCAATCGACGCGGCTATTGAGGCCGCCAGGAATGATGATCGCCCGTCCATGATTGCCTGCCGAACCACCATTGGATACGGCGCACCGACAAAACAGGGCACCTCCGGCGTTCACGGCGCGCCGCTTGGCGACACAGAGATTGCCGCCGCCCGTAAAATGCTCAACTGGCCCCCTGCGCCATTTGTCATTCCGGAAGATATATTGGCCGTCTGGCGTGAGGCCGGCAGCCGCTCAAAAGGATTGGCCGAGAAATGGAAAACGGCCTTTGATGGTTTGGATGAGGCGGTTAAATCTGACTTTACCCGCCGCTTAAATAAA
>JALSHF010000067.1 GCA_026982375.1 Emcibacter sp.
AATAGTCAAAGTTTCCTGAGGGCGGCCAAGCATGGTATAATAATCGGCAAATATCATTTTGCTGAAAGCCGGTGCCGCCGCATTTTGAACGGCATTATCGACGATATTTTTGATTTGCTCAAACTTCTTATTCTTGACCAAACCCTCGAGCAATAATTTCCCCGCACCAATGTCGCTCGGATCAAGTTTCAGAGCTTGTTTCGCAAGGTTCTGGGCCTTGTCCTGATTGCCTTGAATCTTTTCAAAGATAGCATAGCGGGCTTTTACCTCTGCCACATCAGGCGCGATTTCCATGGCTTTTTCAAAGTCTAAACGCACGGTATCATTATTTTTTAGAATAGTTTGCAACACCGCAGACATTATCCATGGTTTGTAGCTGTCCGGGGCGGCTTTTTTATATTGTTCGATATAGGTTTCAGCTCTGTCATATTGCTGCGTCTGCAGCGCCTTTGCTGCGAGTGTATAGAGATGTTGTCCGGGTTCTGTTTCAGCGTCTTGATTTTTTAAGGCGATTTCCAGATTTATGAAGCCTTCCTCATAATTACCCTGCGCAATCTGTATCAAAGCCATGTTGCTTTGAAAGGATGGCGTTTCCGGATGTTGTTCGGCAAGTTTTTGATAAGCTTCCAGCGCCGAATCTGTTTTGCCCATTTTAGCCGATGCAATGGCCACAAGGTTTAACAATTCAGCATCACTTTGCTCTTCTACGGTTTGTCCGGCATCCTCAAGAAGTCTGGCAGCGGCACGATCTTCATTGAGGGCTAATTTTGTGGCCACGAGAAGTTTTAGGGCGGGGATTGACCCTGTTCTGTTGTAAAATAAGGCTAATTTCTGGTTGGCATTTTCAAAATCCTCCAGAAAATAAGAACTGGCCCCATTAATAATGACGGCTTCAAGATGATTTGGTGAAATCGTAAGAATGGCATCGCTAAGTTTTTTTGCGGTATCATAGTCTTTTTCCATCAAGGAAATATTGGCTAATAAATATTGCGAACGCAACTGATCCGGATATCTGTTGGCTATTGGCTCAACCCATTCCCGGGCTTTGGCAAAGTCACGGCTCAGGATATAAGTATAGCCCAGCTCCAGTTTATATTGGGGATATTGCTTAAATTTTTTCACCAGTCGTTCGTAAATTTCGCGCGCCTGATCAATTTTATCCTGCCGGATCAGCAATTCTCCCTGCATGGCCAGATTTTGTCTTTGATCTTTGACAATCGCATCAGCTTTACTCAACCATTCAAGAGCTTCATCTATATTGCCCATTATGGCAGAGAGCCATGCCTTTGTGATTAAAACCCGGGTATTATTGGGACTTAACGCATAGGCTTGTTCAATATATTCTTCTGCCTTATTCATATTTTTCAAGAATAAAGTGGGGTTGGAACGGTCACGGGCAGCGATATAGGCCCGGCCAAGGATTTCATAAACCAAGGGATCCTTTGATCCTTGCTGAACATCTTTCTCAAGATTTTCGATAATTTTGGCGGGATTGCGTTGATAAAGCCATGATTCCGCAAGGTCATGTTTGAGAAAGTCACGATTAAAACCAAGGGAAATTGCTTTGTTAAAGGCAATTTCAGCGGCTGAGCCATCCTCCAGATCAAGAAAAATTCTCCCCCGGAGCCGTTGAAGCTCTGCATTTTGCGGGAAATTTCGAATGCCAATAGAGAGCTCCAGCAGGGCAAGCCTGCTGTCGCCTGATGCATGGGCTTCTGTGGCGACATCAATATATTCGGCTTCCGTGCGAATGGGCGCGTCGCTGCAAGAGGCGAGAAAGGCGGCAAGTATAATTAATATTGTAAATTTCAACGGGCTAAATAGTGATTTTGTCATAAACTTAGAGGCCATAAAATTAAAGGGTGATGCGCCGTTGAAGATATATAAAGATGTCATTTCTCGTCCCAATGTTAGCTTTGTCATATTAAATATGATTGATATTTCTAGCTTGTTTATTCTTAAAATGTAAAGAAACAGATAAATACGTGACTATTAGGGCAGGTTTTTACCCGAAATGCAAGAGTGTCAGTTTTTTTTACAATTGATCATTCCTCTAATAATCAAGTTAAATCAACAGGTTAATATGCATTTGGTCTTGTCGTACAGTTTTTTTATATATTTAGTGAAAAAAACTGTCGGAATTCTTTACAAGTTTATGTAAAATATCTCTGGATTAGGAGGGTTTTTAGGAATGGTTAGTAAAAAAGCTTGATTAAACATAGGGTTGAGGTTTTTGGCACGGTGGTTGCATAGTAAGTCCCGAGAATTGAAACAGCATTCTCACTCGTTTGAGAATATATTTGTTTTGTAATAATATTTGGAGAAATAAAATGAAAAAGAAAATTTTAAGCACATTGCTGGCCGGTGCCGCAATAGCGACAATGGGAATTTCAGGTGCGCAAGCTGCTACACTGGATGGTGTTGCTGGCGATATCAAGTTTTTGTTTGATGGTTTTGATGCTGCACAAGCTACTTATGACACATCCGGGATTGCCGATGGCGATACGCTTTGTTCTACGGTTGCAGCCTGTGACGCAGCTGCACTGGGTGCACCGAATGCGCCGGGTGCCAATCAGCCAAATGATACATGGGGTGTCACAACTGTCTCAGCCATCGAATCATTGGGTGCGGGCCCTTTCGATCCGGCTTTATGGGTTGAAGGTCAGGATGGCGACATATTGATAACGTATTTTTCCGGCTTTTTGGACGAACGTGTTGACCGTTTAAGCGGAACAACTACAAATGTATTCTCAACTGGCGGTACAGTAGATATCTACCGCGTTAATGCCGCATTTATGGCTGGCCTTGACTTGACAGATCAAGCGTCTGTTGAAGCAAGCTTTATGGGACTGTCAACTTACTTGGAATTAGACTTTATTCCAGGCTGTAATGCGCTGAACCCAGCAGCAACATTGTGTGGAACATTTGATCTGGCAACACTTCATGGCGTATCCAACGGTTCAGCCGAAGTTGTTGGTGGTGATGCCGCAAGTAAATATCAGGATATATTCGAGTTTGAACAAACTGTTGAGCCTTGTGGTTTGAATGTGAGTTGTGTTGGTACTTCTTTCAACATCGTCGTAAGGAGTGGTTCTGCAACAACAACAGCTCTGCCTGAGCCAGGCGCGCTTGGTCTTCTTGGACTTGGTCTTGTCGGAATGGGTCTGATTGCCCGTCGCCGGAAAGCCTAAATCAAAAAATAAAGCCTGATATCATTAATATCAGTCGCTTGAATGAATAGAGAAGGGATGGTTTTTACCATCCCTTTTTTTATGTGAAGAACATATTCTAATAATAGAAACCATTTCCATAATATGGAAGTTCATGATATTGTCCCCAAAGTTGATTAAAGGATTAAAGGACAGTAAGAATGACCAAATATGCATCGCGCGGGACATTACAGGTTGCAACTGCCTTTGCAGACCTTGTGGAAAATGAAATTTTACCCGGGCTGGATATTACCGCCGATGATTTATGGCAGGGGCTTGCGGCTCTTGTCCGTGATTTTACCCCGCGCAACATGGTTCTGCTCGACATACGCGAGAATTTACAAACCTCATTGGACATCTGGCAGGCAGAACATGCGGGCAATTGGGATAAGGCCGCTTACAAAAGATTCCTCAAAGAAATTGGCTATTTGGTGCCTGAGGGAGACGCCTTTCAAATCGCTGCCAATGGTTCAGACCCGGAAGTCTCAAGCCTTGCCGGGCCTCAGCTTGTGGTGCCTGTGGATAATGCCCGCTATGCCGTCAATGCCGCAAATGCCCGTTGGGGCAGCCTGTTTGATGCCTTTTATGGTACCGATGTCATTCCGTGGGAGGAGACGGTGAAAGCAGGTTATGATGCCGCGCGCGGTGCCAGGGTAATCGCCCGGGCCAATGATTTTCTGGACACGCATTTCCCTTTGAAAAACGGGTCTCATGGTCATGTTATATCTTATGATCTGGCAGGGACAGATGGCCTGGCCATGAAATTGAAAAATGGTCAGGTAACAATATTGGAAAATAAAGCGCTTTTTGCCGGACATCAGCGGCGCGGCGATAGTCTTGGCCTGTTATTCTGCCATCACGGCCTTCATGTGGAAATTGTGATTGACCGTAATCATCCTGTTGGGGCCGGTAATCCATCGGGCGTTTGTGATGTGATATTGGAATCAGCGCTGACGGCCATCATGGATTGCGAGGATTCGGTGGCGGCCGTGGATGCCGAGGATAAAGTCAATGTCTACCGCAATTGGCTCGGATTGATGAAGGGTGACCTGACCATCAATTTCACCAAGGAAAATAAGCAGGTCAAGCGCAGTCTGAATCCAGATCGTTTTTACACAGATAAAACGGGGAAAGAATTCAGCCTTTCCGGCCGCAGCCTGATGCTGGTGCGCAATGTGGGACATCTGATGGCCACTGATACGGTTCTGGA
>JALSHF010000068.1 GCA_026982375.1 Emcibacter sp.
GTTAAATGAATTATATAATGATGCGCCCCTTAACAAAATGACGGCGAAATTCCTTGGTGAGATGGGAAGTGATTAGGTGTTACAACTATGAGAAATTTGGACCCATTAAACATTGTTCTGAACAAAGGAGCATAATATTATGCTGAATAAAATCATTTGCGTTCTGACTGCATTCGCGTTTTCCGCCTGCGGAGACGTTGAGCAGGATAAAGATATTGTTGTGCAAGCTAGCAAAATTACTGAATTCAAAAATGACCCAAGAACGGGTGTGGGAATGTCGGCTGATGCCCTTAAAGCCCGTTCGGACGCTATGACAAAAACACTCATAAATGCGTTCGGTGAACATGAAGCCTTTGCGATGTTAGGCTGGCATCAGGCACCAAGTTATAAACCTATGGAACATTGTTTTAGGTATTGGTATGACGCCGAGGGCACAAAGCTAGATGCGGAGAAAATCCAATCTTGCGAAGAACACGTGCAGGAACTTTCTCGGCTCTACGCTTCATATGGTGTTGAAGCTTTACCCGTGATATTTAAGTCTGAATATTACTGGGAGCGACGGTTTGAAAACGCCTTGACTTTCACTAAGCGCGTCAAGGAATGGAAAGCGGCGGGTGGCACAAAAGAAGATGCAAGTTATCTAAAACACCCAGTTTGCGCCAAGCCTCTGCAAACGGGCTGGACCGGTTCGGATTATTTTTATGACGGTAGAGAAAGTCCGATATGTGCGACGTTTAAATTGGAGGCTAAAGAGGCTAAAGAGGCTGAGTAAAATGACCGATTATGACAACAATAAAGATCATCACTTTGAAGCGAAAATTAAAATTTTTTCGCTCGGCCCACAGACCCGCAAGACGCCCCCGTTCAACGGAATTCGTTGGGCCTTCGCATATGCTGAAGACTTTGGCAGTGATGGCCTTCCAAGCACGGTGAGTGATGTTTGGCCGTGCTTTATGGACGAAAACAACAATAGTATTGCGGACGGCATCCCACTTTCAGGAGAGCATAACGCGAAGATGCATATTATAGCTCCAAAAATGATACCGATACACATGACGCGGATTAAAGTTGGCACGGTGTTTTACTGTATGGAAGGTAAGCGAAAATGCGCGCAAGGCGTCGTAACGGCAGTAATCACTAGAAAACAATGATCCAAATATTCAAAATATTTGCCCTAGTTATAAGCGCCATAGCCTTTGCTTTTTTTACATGGCTGTGGTGGCAGAGAGCCAGCATGCCCTATAATGAGGCGGGCCGTTATTTTGATGGTCTGATTGTTTGGCACGAGCAAAGTGTTTCTATTTACGCACTCTTATCTATTTTTTCCTTTTGTATGCTTATTGCTACGGGCTATTGGGTTTGGAGGAAATAGTGAAAATCGGTAGCAGAAATTGCGCAGTCTAGGAGCAGTTATGAAGACAGTATATGATTTAAAAACTGCCCTTGCGGACGACCCTGCTCGGGTTGAGGCGACACAAAAATTGACCCTTGATGCAACCCGCCCGCTAATGGGGCTTGCGGGAAGTTACGGCCTGTTTGGCAGTGCCGAATGGTGGGAGAGCCTGAACTCTGGGAAAATACCGACTAAAATTTATGAGGGGGTGATTGAGAGCGTGCAGTTTGAAGGCATGAATAATGAGGGTCGTTCCTTTACATTGGTCCAAGCTGATACGGAGCCATATACCTATAGCTGTGTGGCCAACCAAAAGAATAATTTGCGGATTTATGAGGTTGGTCGCAAGGCTCGCGTCATTGTTTTCTCTGAAAGAAAGAAAAACGGGGATGCCCTTGATATGGTCTGGAAGGTAGAAATTGGAGGAATGGGTGAATAAAGAAATACCAATGCCAGATGTCTTGGTCACTGAAAACATACAAGTCGTATCAGATGGTATAAACTGGAAGACAAGTCACCGCTCAAAATCGGTGACCAAGTTGCCGCATACGCACCAAACTGGGCGCGAAAGTTTGCCGATGAACGCCACTATCTACCCTATGACTACCCCATGATTAAAATCATTTGGGCTAGCTCTGGCACTCAAATATGCACCAAAAACAATCGGATTAGTGTCCCAAACTATCCTGTTATCAAGAGCCTCTCGCAGGATAGTTTGGGGCGCGATATGCCAAAATTATCGGGCAGCTTTACCCTGAAACCGGACGAGTATTTTCTGGTTTCGCCAGATGTGCAGGCGGGGTTTGACAGCCGTTATTTTGGTGCAGTTAGAGGCACAGATATTTTGGGAAAAGTGGAATATCTCGGAAATGGCAGATTCGCACATTCCGGGAAAAGTGGGAAATGAGGGCGGGCTTTAGGGTGGTGTGCGTAGGACAAGATAGGTGAGCAAACTCTCTCTTAGCACAGACTTAAATCTGTGCCATTTTATATGACGACGGACATGCCCACAATTGGAACATTCAAACCAACAAAAACAAGCTATGAAGGCACCATAGCCACCCTGAGCATGACCCACAAAGTCAAATTCATCGCCAACGACAACAAGAAAAACGAAGACAGCCCGGACTACTTCATCAAGTCAGGCCGCAGCGACTTCGGCGTAGCCTAGAAAGAAACCAAAAATGGTGACGAGCCGCTTGATTACATCAAAGTGCTGCTAGATGGGCCAATGCTAAACAAGCCCGTAATGCCGCCTTGTTCAATCATGACGATGGCGCAGACCTCGTCTGGTCGCGGCCTAAGAACAATCAAACATAGTTTTTCGTAGCGATTGCATCTCTATGCCGCTGTGTAGGAAAATTACGGACAAGGAAATCGAGGACGGGCTCAATGTTGTCGCCAGACTTATTGAAAGATATGGTGAGGTCTATTGGCCCGTCTTTGAAAAGCTTGAACATGAGCTGCAAAAAAAACATTCCCGAGCAGCTAGGCTAAAGAGGCGGTTGAAACTTGGCATAAGGCCTAGTCATGAACGTCAAACTGCAAAACCAAAATATTCGAAAGCGAAGACTCGCATATAATGCCAAAGTTATTATGCTATCAATTATGCATGCTGGGAAAGAAAATTAAATAAGCTTGATAGTTTTAACTAATTCCTATAACTGTCAATTAATGACAGTATTGAGAATTATATGGCGACATTGGTAAAATACATTTCTGACGCAGGGTATGCTAATCAAATTCTAACAGAAAAGCAAATTGCCCGTATTTTAGGCGGGAGCGCGGACAGGCGGTATGCCCATGTGAAACGTGCGATTAAAGATGGGAGCCTTATTCGTTTAAAGCGCGGGAAATACGTGCTGGCAGAAAATTTGCGAACGGACGCAATTCATCCTTTTTCCGTTGCTCAAGCATTAGTTCCAGGCAGTTATATTTCAATGGAGACGGCGCTCGCATATCATGGCTGGATCCCTGAAGCCGTATATTCAGTAGTGAGTGTTACGCCTAAGCGAAAATCAAAGGAATTTAACCATAAGGTTTTTGGTCATTTTTCATTCTGCCCTTTAGCGCTAAACAAGATAGGTTTTTTGGAAGGGGTGGAACGTATTCAACTGGGCAAACATGCAGGACTTGTAGCTTCGCCTTTGCGAGCATTAATTGATATAACTGCTTATAAAAAAATTAAGTGGCACCCCAAGGGCACTTCCAAGAGGGCGCAGGGGCTGGAGTGGGTTGAACAGAGCTTACGGATTGACAAGGAGCATCTTCTGACAATCCATAAAAGAGAATTCGCGGTACTCAAATTAGTCTATAAGCACAAGGCTACCGTTAATTTTCTCATTCAACTTGAAAAGAGTATTGCTCAAAAACGTAAGGACACAAGATGATCGATATTATTCGAAATAAATTGGCGAGCTATAAAACAGCAACCCCACTCGAAGAAGAAAATGCACTCAAAGAAATCCTTCAAGAAATTGCGCTCTATGCATTATGGCGCGCACAATTTTTTGAAGTGGCTGTATTCCAAGGTGGCACTAGCTTGCGCATACTTCACGGCCTCCCCCGATTTTCGGAGGATTTGGATTTTATGTTGGTTTCTCCGGATTTGAAATTTGATTGGTCTCCTTATCTTGCTAAACTAAGGTCAATTTTTGAAGAGTTTGGCCTTGTAAGCGATGTAAGTTCAAAGGACGATATGGACCAGCGAATTCGCAAAGCTATTATCAAGGATAATTCAATTGCGAACCAACTTAACCTTTCATTTCAAAAAAGAGATGTGCGGCAAACAATAAAAATCAAACTTGAGATCGATATTGCACCGCCAGCATATTCGAATGACGCCTATACTTATTTAGATTTCCCCTTAGATTTTGAAGTTCGGCATCAAGACTTATCCTCAAATTTCGCCCTCAAGATTCATGCCTTGTTGTGTCGAGGTTTTTTGAAGGGGCGGGATTGGTATGATTTTTCTTGGTATCTTGCCAATGGTATTGC
>JALSHF010000069.1 GCA_026982375.1 Emcibacter sp.
TGCCTTGTTCATATGGCAGCAAAAGTTTATTTTCGCGGCCCATCCTTTTTGATTGCCCCGCAGCCAAGACAAGGGCGGCTATTTTTTTGGGGGATCTCATCATATTCTCCGATCTTTTCTCTCTGGCCCGGGGCCTTTTCTCTCTGGGCTGAGGCCTGCCGGGATATTCACTGAGCAAGCCGCCAACGCCCATATTCATCACCTGATCCCGCGTAACATCCAGCCCCGCACAAATGCGCGATAAAATAAGGTCAATCCCATTTAATTTTGGTGACCGCGAGCATCCCGGCAGACCAAGCACCCATTTGCCATGTAATTTCGCCAAAAGCATCAGATTACCCGGATCAACAGGCATGCCGTAATGAATAATCTCGCCGCCCGCGCGAATAATCGCCGCCGGAATAACATCTCTGCGGTCCGTAATCGCCGAGGCTCCCATAATCAGGGTCATATCATGCGCGCCGTCCGCCATATTTTCCAGAAATGTCGCAAGAGTTTTTTCCTCATGCGCGCATCTGAAGTCATTGTTCAGAGACACCCCAAAAAGATTTAGCCGATGCGTCATGACTTTTTTTGTCTTTGCAAGCAGCTTCTCTGCGGTACCGTCCAACAGGGTTTGAACCATTACGGCCTTTTGCGAAATAAACGGCCTTATGGCAATCAGATCTTGCGCCGCTTCTGCGATAATATTTTTCACCACCCTCTCTTGCACGCAAAATGGAATGATCTTTACGGTTGCGACCAGCTGTCCCTTGTGAACAATGGCCTCTTGAGCGATCGTGGCAAGGGTGATGGCCTCGTCCATATGATTTAATTCATTGACCCCCGGCTCATTTATGGACACCACGCCATCTTCTGCTGCATAAAGATTCACCCGTCCGGTAAAGGCATCGGCGCAGCTAATATGGTCTCCTGAAATATGCGCTGCTATATGCCCGGCGACCTCATCCTCAGTCCGATCATCCGGGTCAGCTATGGCTACGGTAACATAAGAAATATGATGGTCAGAAAACCGCTTTATATCCGCCTCGGTCAACCTTCGACCTTTTTTCAGATTTCCGGATGGCAATCGAACGGAATGCACCAGAATAGCCCCAAGGATTTGGGACAGCGGAAATAAGCCAAATTTCATTTATCGCTGCCCTTTCGATATATGCCAATCATTTCAGCCATCACAGACAAGGCAATCTCGGCGGGGGTTTTTGCGCCCAGACTTAAGCCCGCCGGCCCATGAATCCGGGCGATTTCTGCCTCTGAAAAACCCTTCAACAACAGGCGGGCAACGCGGGCCGCATGGGTTTTTCGGCTGCCCAATGAGGCAATATAAAAGGCATCGGACTTCAGCGCCACCTCCAACGCCGGATCATCCAGTTTTGGATCATGGGTCAGGGTCACAATCGCCGTACCAGAGGTTATTTCCTGCGCGGCCAAGGCCTCATCGGGCCAATCCGTCGATAATTCAACGCCTGAAAAGCGGGCCTCGCTGGCAAATGTGGTGCGCGGATCAATGACCAAAACAGCAATATCAAGGCTCTGGGCGATTTTGACCATGGCCTGCGTGATATGAACTGCGCCAATGATAAATAATTTCAGGGGCGGCTCTAATATTTGATGAAAGATGGCCTTTGCGTCCCTATCTTCCAACTTGCTCTTCTCTGAGGCATCACATGCGGAAAAAGATGTCTTTCCGGTAAGACAATCGGTGGTCAGCTTTACCGGCGTAGTCGCCGACAGGATCTTATCCATAAAGGGTAGCTTGGCCTCTATCGGTTCAACCATGACCCTTACCCGTCCGCCGCAAGACAGGCCAACCTCCCAAGCCTGATCATTGCTGACACTAAAATCCAGTAATTGAGGGGATTTTGATGTCATGACGTCCTGGGCTGCCTGTATCACCGCCCCTTCGATGCAGCCGCCCGATACGGAACCTTCGATGGCGCCCGCCTCATCCACAATCATCATGCTGCCTGTAGGCCGGGGGGACGATCCCCATGTATCGACAACGGTGGCAAGGGCAATCTTGCGCCCGGCCTCATGCCACAGTTTTATGGTTTGCCAAATCGGTTTCCAGTCTGAGCTCATGACATAACTTTCACTATAAATAAAGCACAAGGGCGGAACCCTGAGAAGACAAAGCCTCTAAATCCTGCGCGGGAAATTTAACATAATTTATCTTATGATGATTGGACATCTGATTATTTCCTTCTAATCCACGCGCTCAAAATTATAAAGTAATATACAGTTTTTTACCGCCGCTGGCATGGTAACGCTCAATCACAATATTTAAAAGTTGTTTTGCGCGGCCAAGCCCCCCTTTAAAGATCAGTAACTGTAAAATATCCTGACAAACTGTCGGAATATCTTACAGCTACGGCAATATAATTTTTATCAAAAACCTAAAAACTCGTGGATTTTAGCCATTTTTCTAGATTGGCGCAACATTTGCATGTTTCCCTGTGTCTTAATATTTTTTATACAAGGAAAATTAACAATGAAATATATTTTAAGTGGAATATTAGCCGTAACTGCCATAATCTCCTCCGCATCAGCAGCTGTCATTGACATCAATGCATCTGACAATGGCTGGTATAGAGGCGATGGCCTGCATACCCCTAGCAATAACAACACAATTGTTGGCAGATGTTGCAACAATCAAACATATCGTAACTGGTTTGCCTTTGATCTTTCTGGCATTTCTGGAAATGTTACAGGAGCCACCATTACATTTCTTACAACCGGCAACTACAATTCCCCTGATGCTTCAGAAATCTATCAATTAAACTCCTATGAAGGAAGCATCACCGACCTTGTTGCAGGCGGCTCAGGTTTAGTGAATATTTTTGATGATCTTGGCGACGGTGACAATTATGGATCCTTTGAGTATTTTGCAACGCAGGGTATGATACAATTCAGTATTTCATTATCTTTGGATGCTTTAATTGACATCAACAGCGCAATCAACAATATAGATCAGCGTTTTGCTGTTGGCGGCATGCTGGCAACTCTTTCACAAAATACAAATGAAGAAAGCCTCTTTTCATCTTCAAACCTATTTCCTGCGGCATTTTTATCGCTTCAAGTTGGGCCAACTGCCGTTTCCGAGCCAGCCCCGCTTGCCTTGCTTGGCTTAGGGCTTTTGGGTTTAGGTTTAATGCGCAGACGTAATACATAAGAATGCAATATAAACTATTAAAGGCGGTGGAAATATGACTTTTCAACTGCCTTTTTAATATCCGGACAAAATTTAACTTATTCGTAACTTGGGCTAACCTGCGTTTTGCCGCGTTTATTGAGCAGACGCAGACGTAAGGCATTCAGCTTGATAAAGCCCGCCGCATCACGCTGGTCATAAACCTCGTCTTCCTCGAAAGTAACATGCTCCATAGAATAGAGCGATTCTTCAGGTGATTTACGGCCCACAAGATGGACGCCGCCTTTATAGAGTTTCAGCCGCACGAACCCGCTCACATGTTCCTGTGATTTATCAATCAGGGCCTGAAGCATTTCACGCTCTGGCGAAAACCAGAAACCATTGTAAATTAATTCGGCATATTTGGGCATCAATTCATCTTTTAAATGCATAGCGCCGCCATCAAGGGTGATGCTTTCAATGCCCCGATGCGCGGTCAGCAGAATAGTGCCGCCCGGGGTTTCATATATGCCCCGTGATTTCATGCCGACAAAACGGTTTTCAAGCAGGTCAAGGCGGCCAATACCATTGGCCCCGCCAAGTTCGTTTAATTTTGTCAGGATCGTCGCCGGCGACATTTTAACGCCGTCAATAGCCACCGCATCACCGCGTTCGAATTCAACCTCAATATAGGTCGGCTTATCCGGCGCATCTTCTGGTGATACGGTGCGGTTAAAGACATATTCAGGGCTTTCATCCCACGGGTCTTCCAGAAGCTTACCCTCGCTCGAGGTATGCAACAGATTTGCATCAACGGAGAATGGGGCCTCGCCGCGCTTGTCTTTTTCTACGGGGATTTGGTGTTTTTCCGCATAATCAATCAGCTTGGCACGGCTGTTCAAATCCCATTCCCGCCAGGGGGCAATCACTTTAATATCAGGGTCCAGCGCATAATAGCCCAGTTCAAAACGAACCTGATCATTGCCTTTTCCGGTGGCGCCGTGACAGACCGCATCAGCCCCGACCGCATGGGCAATTTCAATCTGGCGTTTGGCGATCAGGGGGCGCGCAATAGAGGTTCCCAGCAGATAGACCCCTTCATAAAGCGCGTTGGCCCGAAACATGGGAAAGACATAATCGCGGACAAATTCTTCCC
>JALSHF010000070.1 GCA_026982375.1 Emcibacter sp.
ATCGGACCGGAGATCATGACAGAGGCTCGCCGGGTGGTGGATTGGCTTGGACATAAGCGGGGATTGAATTTTACCGTTGAAGAAGGCCTTGTCGGCGGCGCGGCCTATGATGCCAATGGCCGCCCCCTGTCGGATGAGACACTGGAGCGGGCAAAATCTGTTGATGCGGTATTGCTGGGCGCAGTGGGCGGGCCGAAATGGGACGGCGTCGATTATGACAAACGGCCTGAAGCCGGATTGCTGACCTTGCGTAAAGAACTGGGGCTGTTTGCCAATCTGCGCCCGGCGATCTGTTTCGAATCGCTTGTGGAGGCTTCCAGTTTAAAGCCGGAATTGGTCAGCGGCCTTGACATTATGATCGTGCGGGAGCTTACCGGCGGGGTGTATTTTGGCGAGCCGCGCGGTATCGAAACCCTGCCCAACGGGGAAAGGCGCGGCGTTAATACCCAAGTCTATACCACGTCCGAAATTCACCGGATCGCTCATGTGGCCTTTGATCTGGCCGGCAAAAGAGGCGGGCGCGTTACCTCATCGGAAAAAGCCAATGTGATGGAGAGCGGGCTATTATGGCGCGAGGAAGTGACCAAGGTGGCGAAGGATTATCCGAAAATTACCCTTGATCATATGCTGGCGGATAGCTGCGCCATGCAACTGGTGCGGGCGCCCAAGCAGTTTGACGTGATCGTGACAGATAATCTGTTTGGCGATTTATTGAGCGATGTGGCCGCCATGCTCACGGGGTCTTTGGGCATGCTGCCCTCGGCAGCCCTGGGGCGTAAGGGCGCCGGTGCCATGTATGAGCCCGTTCATGGCAGTGCGCCGGATATCGCGGGCAAAGACATGGCAAATCCCATTGCCACTATTTTGAGCCTTGCCATGGCGCTGCGGTATACTTTTGACTGTGCGGCGGAAGCCCGGTTGATTGAAGATGCCGTGCAGGATGTGCTTGCAGGCGGCCTTCGCACGGCGGATATCATGCAGCCGGGCAAAGCCAAAGTCTCGACCTCTGTCATGGGGGATAGCATTATGCGGGCCATGGACCGTTTGAATATAACTTGAATATTGGAGTAAACTATGTCGTATAAAGTTGCCGTCATTGGTGCCACCGGTAATGTGGGGCGGGAAATATTGAATATCCTTGCGGAACGCGAATTCCCTGCAAATGAAGTGGTGGCGCTTGCCTCTCGCCGGTCATTGGGTCAGGAAGTTACCTTTGGCGACAAGACCCTGAAGACGAAATGTCTGGATGATTATGACTTTACAGGGACGGATATTGCCCTGATGTCCGCAGGCGGTGATATTTCAAAAAAATGGAGTGAAAAAATCGGTGCGCAGGGCTGTGTGGTGATTGATAACAGTTCTTATTTTCGCATGGATCCAAAGGTGCCGCTGATCGTACCAGAGGTTAATGCCCATGCCGTCGCGGGTTATACAAAAAAGAATATCATTGCCAACCCCAATTGTTCTACGGCCCAGATGATGGTGGCCTTAAAGCCGCTTCATGATTATGCAAAAATTACGCGGGTGGTTGTGTCCACTTATCAATCCGTCTCCGGCAGCGGCAAGGCGGCCATGGATGAATTATGGCATCAGACACGGGCAATTTTTGTCAATGATCCCATCGAACCTGACGTTTACCCCAAACAGATTGCCTTCAATGTGATCCCGCATATTGATGTTTTCATGGGTAGCGGTGACACCAAAGAAGAATGGAAAATGGTTGCTGAAACGGCGAAAATACTTGATCCTGATATTAAGGTAACCGCCACTTGCGTGCGGGTTCCGGTATTTCTTGGTCATTCTGAATCCATCAATATTGAATTTGAAAAACCCATTGACGAGAAAAAAATCTTTAAAATTCTGCGCGAAGCGCCCGGCATTATGGTTTATGATAAACGCGAAGACGGCGGCTATATTACGCCCATTGAATGTGCCGGTGAATATGCCACTTATATCAGCCGCATTCGCCGCGATGTGACGGTGAAAAACGGCCTTAATCTGTGGTGTGTCTCCGATAACCTGCTCAAAGGCGCCGCCCTGAACGCGATTCAGATAGCGGAAACGCTTTGTAATAAATATTTGAAAAAAGCCTGATTATATTTTTCGGACTCTTTTTAAATAATTGAGCTATCGAGAAATAAAATATAGAATAGGCGGGGAATAGCGAAGTATTTTGATGATCTTACATATAAGGATATTTTTATGAAAAAAGTTATTTTTCTCGTGGCGCTCTTTTTCTCGGTAAATATTCTTGCGTCATGCGATCAAAGTCCGAAAAGTGATGACGGTAAAGACGCCATGAAAACGCCATCGTCAGCAGAAATGCCAGCAGAAGTACAAGCAGAAATTAATGCCGGAAATATCAAGCTTTACGCCCTGGAATGCGGGCGCATTGATATGCTTGATCTGGGGCTTTTTGCCAGCAATAAAGCCTTTGATGGCCGGACAAACAAAGCGATTTCATCATGTTATTTAATTCGTCACCCAAAAGGTGACCTGCTGTGGGATACGGGCCTGCCCGATGCGTTAAATGAAACAGAGGGCGGCATCACAAATGGCCCCTTCCACCTTAGCGTTCCCATAACCCTCGAAAGTCAGTTAACGGCCCTTGGGCTCACGGCGGCTGATATTGACTTTATTTCTCTTTCCCATAGCCATTTTGACCATACGGGAAATGCGGGCCGTTATGCATCGGCAAATTTCATTGTTCATGAAGATGAGCGCGCCTTTATGTTCAGAGAAGCCGCCCGCGCAGAAACGCCGGTTTTCACAAATTATAGGGCGCTGGAAAATGCGCAGACAACCACATTCACCGGCAACCATGATGTTTTTGGGGATGGCAGCGTTAAAATTATTGAGACGCAGGGGCATACGCCGGGACATACCGCGCTGCAATTGGATCTTGAGAATGCCGGCATTCTTCTGTTAACGGGTGATTTATATCATTTAAACGAAGCCCGGGAATTGCGGACAGTTCCGGTCTTTAATACGGATGAGGCCGAAACGTTGCGGTCTATGGATAAATTCGAGGCTTTGGCACAGGACACAAAAGCCAGAGTCATTATCCAGCATTCCATCAAGGATTTCGAGGGGCTGCCGAAATTTCCGCATTATCTGGATTAAGCTCCCCCCGTTTTTCCTTGTTTGGCAATGTCAAAGCCTGAGGTAAGATACATTACTTTTTGTCATGTGCCAGTGAGTATTGATGGCTTGCGCCTTAATGATATATCAAGGAAGATTGGGCCATGATAAATAAATTAGTTTCATCAATCGCTTCGGCTGTAAAAGACATTCCGGACGGGGCAACGGTTATGATCGGCGGCTTCGGCGAAGCCGGTAGCCCCACGGCGCTTATCCATGCTTTAATTGATCAGGGCGCGAAAGAGCTGACGGTGATCAATAACAATACGGGCAACGGCGAAGTCGGGCTTGCGGCCTTAATCGCGAGCGGCCGCGTGAAGAAAATGATTTGTTCTTATCCGCGCTCCAGCCATTCCAAAGTCTTTCCGGAGCTGTACCGCGCGGGGAAAATCGCGCTTGAGATTGTTCCGCAAGGCACCCTAGCCGAACGCATTCGGGCTGGCGGCGCTGGAATCCCGGCCTTTTACACCGCAACGACCGTTAATACGCCGCTGGCAGAAGGCAAGGAAATTCGGACGATTGAGGGGCGCGATTATGTGTTGGAATATGGTCTGAAGGCGGATTACGCACTCATTAAATGTGAGAGGGCCGACCGTTTGGGTAATTTGACTTACAATAAAACAGCGCGGAATTTTAATCCGATTATGTGTACGGCGGCCAATGTCACCATCGTTCAGGCGCGAAAGATCGTCGATGTAGGCGGGCTTGACCCCGAAAATATCATCACGCCAAATATCTTTGTCGATCGTGTGGTCGAAGTGGCCAATCCTGTGATTGAATCTCATCTTGTGGCAGAAGGGATATGTTATCCATGACGGGTGGTATGAAAGGCTGGACAAGAGATCAGATGGCGATGCGGGCGGCGATGGCTATTCCCGATGGCTCTTACGTAAATCTTGGCATCGGTATTCCGGAACTGGTGGCCAAATTTGTGCCGGAGGGGCGTGAATTTATTTATCATACGGAAAATGGCCTGCTGGGCATGGGACCGGAACCCAAGGCCGGGCAAGAAGGCAGTGAACTCATTAATGCAGGGAAAAAGGCTGTAACTGCCCTTCCCGGCGCAAGTTTTTTTCACCATGGCGACAGCTTTACCATGATACGG
>JALSHF010000071.1 GCA_026982375.1 Emcibacter sp.
CGGCGCATCCCCGATGCTTTTTACCGGGCCGTCACCGGGGATTCTGGCGGCGACTTTAGGGCCGGATTTTTTACTGAGCCATGCATGCCAGTCATCCCACCATGAGCCAGCCTTGCTCACAGCCCCATTGAGCCATTCTTCTGGATCATGGGGCAATTCGTCATTGAGCCAGTGATTATATTTCCTGGCCGACGGTGGATTAACCACACCGGCAATATGGCCGGAACCTGCCAGCATGAATCTCTTGGGGCCAGAAAAATGCCATGTATCCTTATAGACCGATTTCCAGGGACATATATGATCTGTGTGCCCCGCTTGAATATAGGTGGGAATATCGACCTTGGTCAGGTCAAGCGGCGTATCCGCCAAGGTCATGGCCCCCGGTTTAACCAGATTGTTATACATATACATTTCGCGCAGATACTGGCCATGGCATGCGCGGGTCAGGCGGGTATTGTCGCCGTTCCAATAGAGCAGATCAAAGGGGAAGGGATCTTTGCCAATCATGTAATTATTGATTACAAATGACCAGATCAGATCATTGCTGCGCAGCATATTAAAGGTGTTGGACATGGTTTTGCCGTCAAGGAAACCATATTTCTCCATATTCTGTTCCATATCGGCCATTTGCTTGTCGTCAACAAATATGGTCAGTTCCCCGGCTTCGCTGAAATCAACTTGCGTGACCAGAAATGTGGAGCAGCCGATTTGATCCAGTTTTTTCTTCGCGGCCAGATGGGCCAATGTGCAGGACAGCATCGTGCCGCCAATGCAATAGCCCACGGTGTTGATCTGGGCTTCTCCCGTGGCTTTTTTGACCATATCAATGGCAGAGAGTGTGCCAAGCTTCATATAATCACTTAAATCCAGATGAGACAGGCTCGCGTCCGGATTGCGCCATGAGATGATGAAAACGCTATAGCCTTTATCTGTCAACCATTTGACCAGAGAGTTTTCAGGGCGCAGGTCGAGAATATAAAATTTATTTATCCATGGCGGGACGATCAACAAGGGTTTCTTAAATTGTTTCCTGGTGGTCGGCATATATTGGATCAGTTCAATGAGCTCATTTTGGTAAATGACTTTCCCCGGGGTGGCGGCCACATTACGGCCCGGCTCAAATTTTTCATTATCAGTCATGCTGATGGTGAATTTGCCCGTGTCCTGGTCATAGTCCCTAAAGAAATTTTCCATACCCTTAATTAAATTCTGACCCTTGCTTTCTACTGTTGCACGGATGACTTCGGGATTGGAGATGGCAAAATTTGTGGGTGACATGGCTTCGATAAACTGGCGGGTGAAGAAATTCATCTTGTCTTTTTCATGACCCTGCTCGCGGGTTGTCTCATCGGCAGCATCCGCCACATAGCGGGCGGTCAGCAGGTAAGATTGTTTGATAAAGTCGAATATCTGGTTTTCCTGCCAGTCACTGTCCTTGAATCTTTTGTCGTTTGCTGCGGGTTCAATGATTGGTTTAATCGTGTCATCGCCCATCATCTTGCGAGAGGTATTTTGCCACAGGGTCATATAATCCTGCCATAGCGACATTTGCTTCTCTATCAGCTTTTCCGGATGGGCCGCGTAATATTTGGTGAGCTCAAGCAATGTCTCCCCAATATGCATAGGGTCATTTTCGATATCGGATTTATAGGTGCTTTGGGACTCCAGAAACTCATGGGCCATTCTCTGAAATTCTGCTGACATTTCAGTGAAATTTTCTGATAGTTGGTCAATTTCAGGTTTCTCGTCAGCCATGCCTATTCCTTGAGCAGTCAGATTAATATTCTTTATCGGATTCTAGTGTGTCAGGATGATGATGTAAATATGATAGTTTTTTGTTTTTATTCCATAAAAGGCATTTTGCTTTAAGGACGTTTGCTGTTACATAAAGATTCGGTAAATTCTGAATATTTATTTCAGGGTCATTATGTGACAAATTCTGCCACAAATTCTGTTACAAATTCGGCCACAAACTTTAGACCAAAGAATTGCAAGAGGGAAAAATGGAAAAGGATTTCTACAGAATCAAAAGACTGCCGCCATATGTTTTTGCCGAAGTGAACGCCATGAAGGCAAAAGAGCGGGCGGCAGGGGCGGACATCATTGATTTTGGCATGGGAAATCCTGACCTGACACCGCCCCAGCATGTTATGGATAAATTAACGGAAACCTTGCAGAATCCCAAAGTACATCGCTATTCAGCCTCAAAAGGTATTCCGGGATTGCGCAAGGCCATTTGCGCCTATTACAAGCGCCGGTTTAATGTTGATATTGATCCGGATACCGAAAGCATTGTGACGCTCGGCTCGAAAGAAGGGCTTGCTAATCTGGCTCAGGCCATAACGGCGCCGGGTGATGTGATTTTGGTGCCAAATCCCAGCTATCCCATACATCACTTTGGCTTTCTGATTGCGGGGGCCACCATTCGCCATATACCCGTGGGCGGCGATAAGGATTTTATGGAAGGTCTGGCCTATGCGGTGAAACATTCTATTCCAAAACCCTTGGCTATTGTGATCAATTACCCGTCAAACCCGACAGCCGAAGTTGTTGATATCAATTTTTATAAAGAGATTGTCGCCTTTGCCCGCAAGCATGAAATTTATATCCTGTCTGATCTGGCTTATGCGGAAATTTATTTTGATGGCAACCCTCCGCCGTCAATCTTGGAAGTGCCGGGGGCCAAGGATGTGGCCATTGAATTTACGTCTTTGAGCAAAACATATTCCATGGCCGGATGGCGCATGGGCTTTGCGGTGGGCAACAAGGATCTGGTTGCGGCTTTGACCCGGATGAAATCCTATGTGGATTATGGGGCTTTTACGCCGATACAAGTGGCGGCAACAGCGGCATTGAATGGCCCGCAAGACTATATTGAATATGCCCGCGAGACTTATAAAGCGCGCCGGGATGTCTTGATCAAAGGATTGGCTGAGGCCGGATGGGATGTGCCGCCGCCGGCAGCTACCATGTTTGCCTGGACAAGAATTCCTGAGATATGGGCGGAACTTGGTTCCATGGAATTTTCCAAACAACTGCTGAAACATGCCCATGTTGCCGTATCGCCCGGCGAAGGTTTCGGCGAATATGGCGAAGGATTTGTGCGGATTGCTCTGGTAGAAAATGAACAGCGCATTCGTCAGGCCACGCGCAACATCAAAAAATTTATGGCTGACAGCCCGAATATAATAGCGGCGATTAAGAAGGAAGTGGCTCAATGACGACGTCCCAAAATAAAAAAACTTTAAAAATTGCCATTGCAGGATTGGGAACTGTTGGAGCCGGAGTGGTAAAAATTCTGGAAAACAACCAGGGTATGATTGCGTCGCGTACGGGCAGAGCTATCGAAATTGTCGCCGTATCCGCCAGTAATCGCAGCCGGGACCGCGGCATTGACATATCCGGATATGACTGGGCCGATAATGCGCTGGATTTTGCCTCTCGCGATGACGTGGATATTGTTGTCGAGCTTATTGGCGGTTCCGACGGGGTGGCGGCCTCCTTGGCCAAACAGTCACTGGCCGCAGGGAAATCCTTTGTCACGGCCAATAAAGCGCTTATTGCCCATCACGGCTTTGCGCTGGCGCAAACGGCGCAGGATCACAATGCCGCGTTAAAATTTGAAGCGGCCGTGGCGGGCGGCATTCCCATCATTAAATCCATTGGCGAAGGGCTGGCGGCAAATAATCTGACCCGGCTGTGCGGCATTCTCAACGGCACAACCAATTATATGTTGACCCAAATGGAAGCCACGGGCAAAGATTACAGTGAAATTCTGGAGGAAACCAAGCTTTTAGGCTATTTGGAGGCGGATCCATCCCTTGATCTTGATGGCATTGATGCGGGTCATAAACTTGCCATTTTAAGCAGTGTTGCTTTTGGCGTAAAAACAGATTTCGCCCATGTCTATATGGAAGGTATTCGCCGCATAAAACTGGTGGATATTGAATATGCCAGAGAGTTGGGCTACCGCATAAAGCTTTTGGGCATTGCCAGTATTTCTGAAGCGGGACTGGAGCAACGGGTTCATCCGTGTCTGGTGCCGAACGGCGCGCCAATCGCCCATGTGGATGACGGGTTTAATGCGGTGGTGGTCGAAGGTGATTTCGTGGGCCGGACTTTCTTCGAAGGACGCGGCGCGGGCGAGGGGCCGACAGCCTCTGCCGTTGTGGCGGATATTATTGATGTCGCGCGCGGCCATAACGGCCCGGCTTTCTT
>JALSHF010000072.1 GCA_026982375.1 Emcibacter sp.
ATTTCCAAGACAAATGTGAATGGCACTCTCAGTCTTTTTCGCGAATTAGGCGAAGAAGAAAAAGCGGATGAATTGTTGAAGTTTTATATGGATAATTTTAAAGCCGAGCTAAAATTTTTTGATCTGGAGGCAGATACTTTTGGAGACTCTGTGACAGATTCAAAATTTAAAATTGCGTTAAATGATAAATTTAATTCATTTGAAAAAGATGAAGAAAATATTGGGGAACGATTATTACGAATCCACAGAAATAATTATAGTTTTGGACCCAGAGACCTTGAGATACTTGATAAGTTAACAATAGCTGATTTCTTTAACTTGTTTAAGAAAAAAAATCAAAAAGATGTCCATAAATTAGTTCGTACAGCAAGGCGACTTGGTGAAGGTGCCTCGCAATTAAATTCGGATCGTAAATATTGTATTCTGGAAAAAGTAGATGCTGCTCTCAAGAAAATAGCTTCCGAAGATGAAATTAATAAAAGAAGAGTTGCCCAGAGGTATAATATTGAAGTTGATTAGCTGATATGATCATGGGCGTGGCTAGTCATGGTTGACTGCCATAGCACTTATCAGAAATCTCTCACCTCAAGCCGCAGGCCTTCTTTTTCCTGCAGGACATGAATGATGCCGAACAGGTTATTGGCTGTCGGGTTTCCGCCGGGGCTGAACATGCGCATAAGGCTTTTTGGCGATCTGTCGGCAGCCCGGCCCAGTTCCTCAAAGCCTATGGTGGCATTGATATAATCGCGCAGCAGCATTTTCCCCGTATCGGTATCGCCCGCCAGCATGGCGTCAATACTTTCCCGGAACAGGCCCATTCGGAAGTCAGGGTCGCGCAGGGCTCTGGCCTGAACAGTCTGTTTAAAATTACGGGTAAGGGTCATGTTTCTTTCTTTAGTTTCTTATAGTCCTGCCACAGGGTCTTTGCGGCCTCTATATCTTTTTGCTGGCGTTTTTTGGTGCCGCCGCCGAGCAGGATTACCAGCCTGTCCCCATCTTTGCCAAGATAAACCCGGTATCCCGGCCCCCAGTCAACCCGGCATTCATGAACGCCGCCCCCGACCCCCTTTAACATTTGGGGATTTATACAGGATAGCTTTCACAGGCTTTTGATTTTCTTCTGACAAAGATTATTCGCCATTTTCAGCAAGGTTTTCTGACGGTAAGTCAGGGTCTTGATTTCTTCTTCGCTTATTTTATATGCCCTGGCCTTGTGGGTATCTTTATGGGCGTGGCGGAGAAGTTCAAACTCGGCCTCATAGGTTTCCTGCTGGTAAAACCATGCCTGCCCGAGGTCCGGGATCACGGCCTCGGCCCGCTTGCGCAGAAAACTTATATCCGTCTCGGGATAGCTGTGGCCAATGTGAATGGTCAGGATCATATGATAGGCCAGCTCAATGCTGTTGCGGATTTCAAACCCGGTACGCCGGTAATTATCCTGTTGCCGGAATTTCTTCTGGTCGTCCTTGCTTTTATCAATTTTCTTCAGAAAACTGTCCATTTGTCCCCGCGCGACTAACGCCAGCGGGGCATTTTCCGGGGCGGGGTCCTGTGCCCAGATATTGCTGCTGTCGGTATAAAGCAGGGTGCCGCTGGACAGGACATGGCTGTAAAAGGGTTCTTTTTCCCGGATATGCCGGTTGACCTTGCGGGCGTAATCAACCCGCAGATATACCGGCTGCGGGCCTTCCGCAAGCTTTGCCCGTACAGCAGCCCAATATTTGGGGCGGGTCATTTTCTTCTGGTTGACCTCGACAAAAATATCAGTACCGGGGAAGGCAGATGTTTCATCAAACAGGAAGATACGCAGGATTTTCCCCGGATTATTTTTGTTGAGATTGTATGGTTCCTTGCGGGGTTTTATGACCTGACCCGGACGGAGAATTTTCACAGGCGATTTGAATGTTCCGTCCCGGATTTCAGGTGGCGCACGGCGTGGTTCGGGCTTGCTGGCCTCGGCAAAACCTTCGCGAATAGTTGTCAGGATAGAGGCAATTTCCTTATCCTGTACTGCAGGTTCGGCGGGTGCATTTATGAATGCCCGGGGGTGGGCCGTTGGGTCTTCCTTGTGATCCCTGGTGCTGTTCGTTGTGCTCATTTCCTATCCCTGACTTTTCATAGTTTAATATACAGCAAATGACCAATATTACACAACAACTGGTTGTTACAGTTTGGCAATCAGGTCCGGCAAGTCGGCTTTTGCCTGCGCCAGGGTGATCTCCGGATCATGGCTCTGAATTTCAGTGACGCAGCGAAATATCTGGCTCCAGAATATTATCCCGTCACTGTCCCGGGCACGGGCCAGCTTGTCCGCGACATGGTAGAGAACATCGTCCTGATACTGCTCTATAACCAGATTTGCCGAAATATAGATTATATTGTTGGAAACCATTCTGATTCTTTCCCTGCGCGGCTTTTGCCGTTTGTCCGTATCTATAAGAACGTCGGAGCAAGGGGAAATTTGCTATTGTTCATTTAAAAAATAATACAGTTATCCCCTATCGAATATGGGGTGTTCATATGGCCAAATGGCGGGATTCCGCTATTTGGCCATGGAATTTACCAGTTAAAAATTTTACTTTACAATTCTCTTTTTTAAGTAGATATAGCTTATTAAGATCTACCTATGAGTGTATATATGTCGTCATGCGGCATTATATGCCAGTCGGAAAAAGTAGATAACCCGTCATAAAATATATTAAATCTGTCAAGGGAGTTTTCGATGAAACAAATAGAAAATACACCTGTAAACTGGCGCGATATGGTCTGTTTTGACTATGCCGATCATTTCAACCGGCAGGATTGGGCATGGGAATTCCTGAGAATAAATCCCGAATATTGCAAGGATTATGCAGGCCACGACAAACAAAGAATCGTTAACGCTGCCCAAAAGCCCGGCCTGCGTGATGTGACAATTAATCACCAGACACCGTCTGACCTGAAAGCAGGAGAGTGGGGATTGCTCAACTTTTGCCGACCCTGCAAGGACTGCTGTTGAGCAAAGTATTTTCTGGCATCCGGATGTTTGCTCCAAAATACTGAATATGCAGTTTCAACAGGCACCGGAAGAGAATTTCAACACGTATCTGCAGCTCGACGAACTGGATTGTGACAAGCATATGCTGGTCATCAATGATGGACAGCAATATCTCTCGCTGAGGAAGAAACACGCCAGTTTTCAATTCCTTTGCAAGGATAATGACCCCTCATGCCAGGGTAATCACTTTTGTATTAATTTGAATATTATGGACGGCGCAGATAAAAAAATTGCCAGAATCCAGCAACTGATGAGGTTATTTAACAAAACCAAAGAGCCATTGCCAAGGCCTCTTCCAGAGCAGAAGCTGAAGCTGTTCAAAGAATGCCTGCAGGCTGTCCATGCCTGGCATAATGGCGAATCTTACCGGGAAACTGCGCTAATATTTTTTGGTGAGGAACGGGTGCGGGAAGAATGGTCTGATAACGCCTGCATATTGAAAAATTATGTTCGTTTTCGGGTAAAAAAAGGTTTTTCCCTGATGAATGGCGGATATAGAGACTTGCTTTGATGACTATAATTTCCAGTTGGTTTCTGCTTGCTAGGGGGTGGTATATTTCATTTTACAATCTGTACCACTCCCGCAACAATGATTTTTAGGGCAGCCTGAATTCTCCATTAAATATTGAAGGAGAATAATATGACCAGTGAAATTAACAGTTATCTCAATACGGCTGAAGCCGCCAGATATCTTCGTCTCAGTCCCCGCACACTGGAGAATATGCGCCTTACCGGTGAGGGGCCAGTGTACCGTAAACATGGAAGACTGGTGGTCTATCACCTGACAGATCTGATTGCCTGGTCAGAGTCCCGCAAACAGGAAAGCACGTCAGATGTCTTCTGACCTGACCCGTGTGGAGATAATTTCATTACCGGACAGGGCCAATCATTACACGCGTATTGGCAGACCTGTCCGCCAAGTAACCATGCCGCTTTACCGGGGTTATGAATATTATAACCCCGGTCAGATGATTGGCTATGTCCGGTGGCAGGCCGGGGAATATGGCAGTCGTTTATGGCAATTAATGATCATTATGACTGTAAGCCATGCTAATCAGATCAATATGCAGGAGGTGCCGGGTATTATGCCCGGTGCCCGACTTCTATTGAACTTGGAAGGTGCTATTAAGGTCAGAAAG